>JANXVE010000066.1 GCA_025351825.1 Chamaesiphon sp. 341R_metabat_111
GACCTCTTGCGTGAATCCAGAATTGCTCATACTTTGACCAGTTAATTAAAATCTAAAAGTCGTATTGCCAACAACTAACAACTAGTAACTAACAACTAAAACACTATGATTTGACATTCGCGCAAGAGGTCTAATAGTTAAACCATGATTTAGACAGTCGTATCGTTGGCGAACCCTACCGTAGGTAATCGCCCACTCTGGCATTGATGACACGATCGAGACTACCACCCGACTTTTCAGATTTGCCTGCTGCTACCAATAGTTTTGAATTAAGATTGAGTAGTATAGGTCTTTAACAACCAGGGTTATTTTCTGATGTCTTCAGACCAGCAAATGGCTAGCATTTTTGTCAAGGGTAGTGAAATCGCCAAGCTGATGGACGATCGTCTGAAAATTATCATCGCTGATGACGATGCTGTGATGCGGGATTATTTACAGCAGTTGTTGAGTGAGTCTTATCGGGTAGAGACTGTGGCGGATGGTGTGGAAGCGATCGCGGCGATTCGGCAGAGCCGACGCTACGAGATCGATCTTCAGCCACCAGATTTGGTATTGACAGATGTGGTGATGCCCAATCTAGATGGCTTGGAGTTGTTGCGATCGATCCGCGCTAATCCATCAACTCATGATCTACCCGTCATCCTGTTATCCGCCCATGCTGATGAAGACTCCCGCATCGCTGGACTCGAAGCTGGTGCGGATGATTATATAACCAAGCCTTTTTCCGCGCGCGAACTAGTAGCGCGGGTGGCTGCTACGCTCAAATTAGCTCGACTTCGCCGGAGTGTACGCGATCGATCCAGCAGCCCACAGGACAACGCCGAATTGGGCGACTCGCTCGACCGATGGCGATCGACCGATATTGGCGATCGCCAGCAGACCGAAGCTGCCCTGCGAATATCGGAGCAGAAATATCGATCGCTGTTTGATTCGATCGATGAAGGCTTTTGCACGATCGAAGTTTTGTTTGACGAAAACGAAACCGCCTATGACTACCGCTTTCTAGAGGTCAATGCAGCATTTGAAGCGCAAAGTGGGTTAGTCGCTGCTGCTGGGAAAACGAGTCTCGAACTCGTCCCCGATCTCGAACCTCAGTGGGCAGAGCAATACGGTCGGGTGGCGAAATCTGGCAATGCAGACAGATTTGAAGCCAAAGTGCCTTCGATGAACCGGATCTTTGATATTTTCGCCTTTCCCAGCAACGCATCTGGTGAGAATGTCATCGCCGTTGTGTTTAACGACATCACCGATCGCAAACGCACCGAGATCGACACCCAAACCAATTTGGCGATCGCCCTCGAAGCCGCACACATGGGAACCTGGTATCTGGATGTCCAGCGAGATCCCTATCCCGTCCGCTCCCTGCGCCACGATCGGATTTTTGGCTATGATTCGATCCAACCGAAATGGGGGCAGGAAATTGCCAGACGGAACGTATTCCCTGACGATCTGCCGATTTTCGATGCCGCTTTCGATCGGGCGATGGCAACGGGAGAACTCGATTGTGAAGTCCGCATCTGCTGGTCGGATGGGAGCATTCATTGGATGTCCGCGCGGGGAATATTTGAACTCGATGGAGAGGGCGAGATCGTCTCTGGTTGCGGCGTAAATTTTGACATTACCGATCGCAAACTAGCCGAACAAAAAATCCAACAGCAAGCCAGCTTACTAGATATTGCCTCTGATGCGATTTTCGTGCATGACTTAGAACACCAGATCCTGTACTGGAACCAAGGATCAGAGCGATTGTACGGGTGGACGGCGGCAGAAGCAAGCGGTCGAGATGCGCGCGAACTGTTGCGGGAAGATCCCGCCCAAATGGCGGAAGTTAAACGATTGCTCCTAACTGTGGGCGAGTGGCGCGGCGAGATCGACAAAGTGACTAAAGCAGGTGCCCAAGTCATCGTCGAGGGACGCTTGACGTTAATGCGGGATGAGTTGGGACAACCCAAATGGATTCTGTGTGTCAATACCAATATTACTGCCAAAAAAAGCCTAGAAAGCCAGTTTTACCACGCTCAACGCCTAGAGAGTTTGGGCACCCTCGCTAGCGGCATCGCTCACGATCTCAACAATGTCCTCACCCCAATACTAGCCTTTGCCCAAATCCTCCGAATGCAGCCAGGGCGAGACACCAAAACCCAAGAGCGGCTGCAAATTATCGAAGATAGTGCCCGTCGCGGTGCGGAGATGGTCGCGCAAATCCTCACCTTCGCACGGGGAGCTATCGGCAAACCGATCGTGCTCCAGGTAAATCATCTGCTGCGAGATCTCGTGACAGTCGCCCGCCAAACTTTCCCCAAATCGATCGACATCAGCTATTATCTCCCCGAACAGCTCTGGCTGGTAACAGGCGATGCCACCCAGTTGCATCAAGTCTTTCTCAACCTCTGCGTCAATGCCCGCGATGCCATGCCGCACGGCGGCAGACTGCGGATTACTGCCGAAAACCACCCGATCGACGAAATGTTCGCACGGCTCAATCTCAACGTCAGTGCTGGCAACTACATCTTAGTAAAGATCTCCGATACGGGAACTGGCATTCCACCAGAAATCCTCGATCGGATTTTCGATCCCTTTTTTACCACCAAACCGATCGGCGAAGGGACTGGACTAGGATTGGCTACCGTCATGGGCATCGTCAACAACCACGGCGGTTTCGTCCGCGTCGATAGTACTGTCGGACAAGGCACCGAGTTTAAAATTTATCTACCTGCCACTACTGACGGCAAAACCACTGACACTCGATCGAGTTCGGAGCTACCCACTGGTAACGGCGAACCGATCCTGATTGTAGACGACGACCCCGCCGTGCGCGATGCCAATCGATCGCTCCTCGAAGAGTATAACTACCGGACGCTCATTGCCAACGATGGCATCGAAGCAATAGCTCTCTACGCTCAACAGATCCAGGCGATCGATCTAGTCTTAATCGATGCGATGATGCCCAATGCTGGCGGCACGATCGCCATCCGCGCCATCCGCCAGATGAATCCCCAGGTCAAAGTCGTGGCGATGAGTGGACTATCATCCAACCAAGCATCGACGATCGAAGCTGGGGCAAAGGTATTTTTATCCAAGCCTTACCAGCTCGCCGATCTGTTGAGAGCGATCTCTGAATTGTTGACTGGTGGGGGGTGATGCAATACTGCTCGGTTAAGCCAAAATCATAGATTAACCTCAGTTCAGGATCGGAAAAGCCTAGAGACTGGAAATCGGCAGCGGGTCAAGAACGAAGCCAATATCCTTAACCCGTTGGCGTAGCCTCTCCGACAGGAGAAACTGACGTTAGATTAAGCCCAGCAGCGCATCAGCTTCAACTAGTTGCTTTAGAGCAAATTAGTATTTACAATGTAATTACTCTAACTGTAAATCCATGGCCACCGTAATTAATGGACGAGTAATTAAAATCGGCAATTCTCAAGGAATTAGAATCCCCAAACTTTTGCTAGAGCAGAGCGGGATTAAGGAACATGTCAAGATCGAGGTTCGAGATGGTCGAATCTCGATTGTCCCAGCCGCTCGCGCTCGTAAAGGTTGGGGCAAAGCATTTGCAGCAGAGCCTGACGATCTAAATCTCGATGCTGTTACTGGTACTGCCTGGGATGCGGAAGAATGGGAATGGTAGTAGTCAGATTTGATGTGTTTTTGGTGGTGCTAGATCCTACTGTTGGCAGTGAGATTCAAAAAACTCGCCCGTGCGTGGTAATTTCTCCCGATGAGATGAATCTGCATTTGGCGACCGCGATTGTCGCGCCGATGACGACGAAAGGAAAGCTTTACCCCAGTAGAGTTCCGGTTTGTTTTGAAGGTAAAGATGGGCTGATTGTGCTAGACCAAATTCGCACGGTAGACAAGACTAGATTAGTCAAAAAACTGGGTACGATTGACGGCGACGAACAAAAGGCTCTTTTGAATATCTTGGTGGAGATGTTTAGCGAGGAGTGAGAGGGTGTTTGAAAAGTACGATCGTAGGTTATTAATCCCCCTGTCTTGTTGCGCTGTCTTGTCGTTTTTTTATTCGGGGGAACCCCCGAATAAAAACGCCGCTTTTATGTGCGGGGGAACCCCGCCCATAGCGCACCGCTAAATCCCCCTTAAAAAGGGGGACTTTGACTCTTAAAAGATCGCCATCGTCTATCTCTGATGGGGAAGGGAGCAATTTCTTGAAGTGAGCCTACATATTAGTGGATAATTAGAAGAATGTTATTTTAGCTATACTCATGCTATCTGCTCCACCGATTCGGGGGAGGCGATCGAGATTTTTGAATTTTGCGAGGATACTGCTAAATGTCCGATCGACAGCTCGAAATGCTCCACGAACTAACCGCGCAATCGTTGAAGATCGACATCGAAGACGCTAATACTGGCGAACGGGCAACCACAGACCAAAATGTCAAAACTGTAGCCTCACCAGCCCGATTTGGTACCACTGGCACGATCGATGGAGTGGGTGTAGTGCGGCTAGATCCTATCAATCTACTGCCGCCGACCTCGATCGATCGTTCGAGCATTATCGTCGCGGATGACGATCCGATGATGTGCGATTGTCTACAGCAGTTGTTGAGTCCGGCTTATCAGGTAGAAACTGTAGCCAATGGTGTAGCTGCGATAGCGGCGATCGATCGCCAGCCGCCGGATTTGGTGCTGGCAGATGTAATGATGCCAAATCTGGATGGCTTGGAGCTGTTGCGATCGATCCGTGCTAATCCGGCAACTCAGGATCTACCCGTCATCTTGATATCTGGCTATACGGACGAAGCATCACGGATCGCTGGACTCGAAGCTGGAGCTGATGATTATATCGTTAAGCCGTTTTCTGCGAACGAACTAGTCGCGCGGGTGGACGCGACGCTCAAACTAGCCCGACTCCGCCGGAGTGGTAGAGATCGCGAACGGGCATTACAACAGGAAACCGATACAGCCAGAGCCAATCTCGATCGGATTGTCGCGAATATTAACAATGGCTTTGCAACTGTCGATCGGCAGTGGCGGTATACATACGTCAATAATCGTCTGTTAGAAATCTTCGAGCTGCCGCGTGAGGCAGTTTTGGGCAGACAAGCTTGGGAAGTATTTCCCTCTCAGGTGGGGGTCGAATTTTTCGATCTCCTCAGTCAGGCGATGACCGATCGAGTAGAGGCGCAGTTCGAGTATTATTATCACCAGATCGAGTGCTGGGTGGAGCATCGCGTCTATCCGATCGATGACGGACTGGCGATCTTGATGGCGGATGTGACCGAGCGCAAGCACGCCCAAGAGTCGGTGCGCCAAAGTGAAGAACGGCTGCGGGGCGTGCTAGATGGTATGGGTGAGGGCTTTGCACTGCTCGCACCCGATTTTACTATTCTCGAACACAACCGCGAAGCCCTTCGCCTCGATGGCCGCCCCCGCGAGGAGATCGTCGGCGGCTCGCACTGGGAAGTATTTCCTGGCAGCGAAACCTCGGAACTCGGTCGCCTCCTCAAACAAGCGATGGCCGAGCGCGTGTCAGTGTCGCTAGAACACCTCTACGCCTGGGAAGAGAATCGCGCCCTCTGGCTCGAAATGCGCGCCTACCCGACAGATGACGGCTTGCTGGCGGTGTTTTGGCGAGATGTGACCGACCGCCGGAAGGTGCAAGAATCCTTGCGTGAGTCGGAAGCAAACTACCGCACGCTGTTTGATTCGATCGATGAGGGCTTCTGTATTGTGGAAATGCTGTTTGATGCCCAGGATCGACCAGTCGATTATCGATTCATACAAGCAAATCCCGCATTTATCGGGCTGACGGGATTTCCCGCAGACGCACTGGGCAAAAGGGTGCGCGAACTAGTGCCCGATCTCGAAGAATTTTGGTTTGAAACTTATGGCAAGGTTGCGCTGACGGGGGAAGGGGTGCGATTTGAGAACTATTCCGCACCGATGAACCGTTGGTTTGATGTTTATGCTACACGGGTTGGCGATGTTGCTAGCCGCCGCGTCGCGATCGTGTTTGACAACATCACGGAGCGCAAACAATTAGAAAAAATTTCGCAGCTCGCTGCGAAATTGGATGCTTTTCGGATCGCCCTCGCCGATGCTCTGCGCCCACTTGCCAATCCAGTCGAGATTCAAGCTACTGCTAGTCGCATATTGGGCGAGTACCTGGGTGCGAATCGGGTGGTGTACTTTGAGATTCGCGGTACCGATTATGTAGTCGAGCGCGATTATGTCAATGGTGTGATGCCACTGAGCGGCAGCTATCCGATCGATTCGTTCAGCCCCAAGGTACTAGCGGCACACCGCGCGGGACGCACTGTAGCCGTATTCGATCTAGCTGCCGATTCCGACCTGTCCCCAGAGCAGCAAGCGGCCTATGCGGCGATTGGGAATGCTGCTCTGATCGATGTTCCCCTAGTCAAAAACGGCGAATTCATCGCGGGATTGGCAGTTCACGTATCCCAGCCGCGCGAGTGGACACCAGACGAGATAACCCTGTGTGAAGAGGTTGCCGAGCGGACGTTGGCAGCGATCGAACGCGCTCGTGCCGAAGCCGCAGTTGCCGCCAATCTCCGCGATACCCAACTGCTGCGCGAACTCGGCGCACAACTGGTAAGCGAAGACGATATCGACACCCTCTATCGCGAGATTTTGGCTACCGCGATCGCCCTGACTGGTGCAGATGCTGGCACGATGCAAATGCTCGACGAGAACACTCAAGATCTGTGCTTCCTTGCCTCCCAAAACATCGAGCCAGCCATAATCGAACATTTCGCGCGAGTGAATGTCAGTTCGGATACCTCCTGCGGGCGCGCCCTGCGGCAGGGGACTCGGATATTTGTGGACTTCGACGCACCCGACAGCCCAGATCCTGACGGTTCGATGCGGCTGCATCTAGAGGCAGGCTTATTATGCGCTCAGTCTACCCCCTTAATTTCCCGCACGGGCAAACCGATCGGCATGGTTTCCACCCATTGGCGCACTCGCCACCAACCGAGCGTTCGCGAATCACAGTTGCTAGATTTACTCGCCCGTCAAGCCACCGATCTCATCGAACAGCGACAAACTACCCTAGCATTGCGCGATCGCGAAGCACAGTTGCGCCTAGCCACCGAAGCATCCAAATTGGGCATGTGGTTTTGGAATCTCGAAAGCGACACCCTCACCTGGACGGAACAGTGTAAAGCGATCTTTGGTTTACCTGCTGATGCGGAGATGTCATACGAAATTTTTCTCGCCGCGCTCCATCCCGACGATCGTCAGCCCACGCAGGATGCCGTAACTCGATCGATCGTCGAGCGTATAGATTACGATATCGAATTCCGCACCTGTTGGCCGGATGGGACGGTACGATGGGCCGCGTCTAAAGGTTCTTGCACCTACGATCCGGCTGGTACGCCGATCCAGATGCTAGGGGTCGCGCTCGATATCACCGATCGCAAACGGGCTGAGGAAGCTCTTGCCGAACGCGCTCGCCAACTCGCCGATCTCAATAGTCGCCTCGCCCAATCCGAGATCCAGCTCCAAGAGCGCAATCAAGAGCTAAATAGCTTCGTCCACATCGTCTCCCACGACCTCAAAGCACCCCTGCGCGCCGTTAGCAATCTGTCCGTCTGGATCGAAGAAGATTTGGAAGGCACAGTTTCGGCAAATACCACCGAGCAGATTCATCTGCTCAGAGGTCGGGTGCAGCGGATGGAAGGGATGATCGATGGACTGCTCGAATATGCTCGCCTCGGTCGCCAAGATAGTCAGCTAGAGCTAGTCTCAGTTGCCGATTTAGTGACTGAAGTTATCGAATCAATCGCACCACCACCGACATTTGCGATTAGTATTGCCGCCGAGCTGCCCACCCTCGCCGCCAATCGACTGCTACTATCTCAAGTCTTCGCCAACCTGATTAGCAATGCCTTCAAACATCACAACAGATCCGATGGTTCCATCCGCATCTCCAGTCGAGAGCTAGGCGAACTTTATGAATTTGCCGTAACTGATGATGGCCCAGGCATCGCACCCGAATATCGCGATCGAGTCTTCGTGATTTTCCAATCCGCAAACGCTCAAAAACATCCCGACAGCACAGGTATCGGTCTAAGCATCGTCAAAAAAATCGTCGAAACCGCTGGCGGTCGGATTTGGCTAGAGTCAGAACTGGGTCGGGGTACCACCTTTTACTTTACTTGGCCGAGGGATTATGATTCGATTGGTGGTTGAATTGCGATACCGAGCGGTTTAGCAGGAGCCGAAGCTGGCTTCACTTCTAGTTTGATCCAGGCTTCTTCTGCCACTTCCACCACAGGATCGGGGGTAGCAGGCTGGGAAATTTGTCGAACTGGTTCTACTCTACGATTCTCTACAGGTGGCACTTCCTGGCGCATTGATGGTCGAATGGTGGGAGTTTTTGCTGGCGGTTGTGGGACTGGAGTGAAGGTTTCTGCTGATTTTGGAGCTGATGGCTTGACACCTAGCTTTTCTTTGAGCTTAGTTGTGCTGGGAATCGGTGTTTGCTGGCTGATGGGCACTAATTGACGACGGAGCATGAGGGTTTGCCATCCCAACCAACTCAAGAGCGCGACACTAGTTGTTTGCCCCAGCAAAATTCCACCCGTTTCCTGACGCGCATAAATCCAGAGCACTAGGGCATAGAAAAACCCAACCCCACTCCAGATGAAATCTTGTTTGCGATGGATTTCGGGAAAGAAGAAGGCGGAGATATATAAACCAACGCTACCCGTACCTACTAGGACAGCTAAGATATATGCCAGCATTTTTTATAGGGGGGTTGGGGACGGGGGATGGGGGGACTGGGAGGTGTGGGAGGTGTGGGAGGAAAGAATATAGGTATTCGCCCAACTCCCAACTCCCAACTCCTAATTTAAACTGCTGCGGCTGCTGCTTCTACTTTGGCTGGTAATAGCTCAAAATTGGAGAAGCTAAACTCCGTAGTGCTGGGTTTGCCATCTTCTTCGACACCTTCGACGATCCGCTGACTCAAGAGTTGGAATCCGCCGACTTTTTGATAGTTGTCCTCAAAGACGATTTTCGCGCTTTTGACTACGCCAGTTTCGGGATCGGCGTAGATGGAATCATACCGATGGGAGAGATAGCCTTCGCCAGTATCGTGACTGCTGAAGGTGTCGATCGTCACCATGATGCCGTGCAGATGACGATGGACGTGACATACTTCATTATTGCGGAGTTTGTACCGATCGCCCATTGGTTTCTCTGGCATCTTGATTTCAACGGCACCTGTAGCATCGGTTTCACCATAGGCAAAAGTATTCATGCTGTGGGTTTCAGCAAAAGTCCGGCGGACGCGGTGAATGGCGACTTCGCGCAGTTGTCCGATGATTGATTTCCGCACTTCTTCGTTGTCGATGCCTGTGACTTCAGCACTCAAATTGGCTTTGACTAAGATGTTACCAGTCAAAACTTCATCACCATGCTGATATTTAATTGCAGCGGTGTAACCAGGAAAACCAGGTCCCCAAGTGTAACGATTTTCGTAGGCAGCCTGAAATAATTCTTGAGCCGATCTTGATTCTGCCATCTTGCCTAACGGTGTTATTTGGTATTTAATCCTATTTTAGAGATTTTTTACTGGATTTTCGGATTAGGGCGAACGGATGATGATAAATTGGCAAATAAGATGACTAGCTTCGATCGACCATTCTCAAATCCAGACATCCAGCAAGTTTCCACAGCTTTCGATGTGGAACGTCAAGTACTGACACCAGAGCTATCCCAGCTACTTGAGGATAAGGAAAAAATCGCGGCTGGATTATTATTGTGTCTGTCGATGATTGTCGGTCAAAAGATTGCTGTCGTAGCGGCGCGTGAGCCGGAGGTTTCCTCCGGCGTAGAACGCGACAAGACAGACGGCAAGCCGTTCGAGGATGTTAAGATCGAACGACTCGATCGCATCTATCCGCCAGGACGCAATCAAGGGTTAATCGACTTTAAGCTAGTTTGCCGCCTACCCACTCAGGTTCAGGTGCAACTTGGAATTTGTATTTTGCCATTCACCGATCCACAGGTCGTTAGGGATGCTTGTACCAAGCTATTAGTCTACAAGGATTTTGGACTCGATCGATTGTGTTTGCTCCGTCAAA
Source organism: Chamaesiphon sp. 341R_metabat_111 (assembly GCA_025351825.1). Classification (GTDB taxonomy): domain Bacteria; phylum Cyanobacteriota; class Cyanobacteriia; order Cyanobacteriales; family Chamaesiphonaceae; genus Chamaesiphon. Next base: position 10,074 of record JANXVE010000066.1, read on the forward strand.
GTGATTTGATGACCAATGTGCGCCAGTTACCTGCCTGTCTACCAAAGTTGTTATCCACTGATATTGGTGGTAATTTTATTCCACTTAAATCGAAGGATGTGCTGTTTCTACTGACAACACTATCGGTATTTCAACATAAGCAGCAACACGGTATCACCACCGATCTCATGGTTGCTTATCTGCTGCAATCGGAATTATTGACTAAAAATGAGCTGATTAAAAGTATTTCGATCGCCGCACAGTTTTAGTTCACCCGTGCTAGAATAAATACTAAGCACGCGAAGTAATTTGCAAAATGAACGCTAGATCGATCGATGTATCATTCGCGCCCCAGCCAGAACTTAGGGCACCACACAGCACGGGATACCGGATCAAGCTCTTGTCCCAATTACTTTATCGCAAGTTTGGCGATCGATTGGAGCCATTTGGACTCACTCCTTTTCATTGGCTGGTACTGTGCTGCTTGTGGCAAGAGGATGGCTTGCCGACTTCAGGGATTGGCGAAAAGTTGCAACAGGTGGGCGGCACCTTGACTGGAGTCTTGGATCGGATGACAGAGCGGGGTTTGGTTCGGCGGGAGCGAGATTCAGTAGATCGGCGCATCTGTCGGATTTGGCTAACTGAATCCGGCAAAGATTTAGAGGATGTATTACCGCAAATCGCCGCCGACTTACACGCCGAAACTTGGGTGGGTGTGTCTGCTCAAGCCCAAGCAGAGTTTTCACAATCATTAAACCAGGCGATCGCCAATTTGACTAGATAATCCTCCTAAAGGAGGGCGATTTGGATCTCTTATTTTTGCTAACTTAAATTAACAAAAATGATTCACTGCAAACGATCTTGTCTAGTTAAAAATCACCAAATATTTATTTTTACAAAATACTACGCATCCTAAATAATTAGCTTTCGATCGTCATCATCAGTAATTTAGTCAGGTAAAAAAAATTATGAACTCCCAGAAGACAAATCACAAAGATCGCAATGGAGATCGGATTAAACACCGCGATCTAGATTCAACAATTGTAACCGGAGCCGCAGCCACACCATCGCCAGATCTAGACTCAGAAACCACTTTGCGCCCAGAGTCAGAACTGCCAGTAACATCCGCACCACGACGCAAAAAACCGATCGCGCTAATTTTAGGTGGATTGGGAATTGGGGCAATTGTCGCGGGTGTAGCTGGGTATCATTATTGGGAATATAGCTCTGCTCACCAAGCCACAGATAATGCGATCGTGGCTGGACACATTCACCAAATTAGTAGCAAAATCGTTGGTACTGTCGCTAATGTCCTCGTCAAAGATAACCAGCTAGTCCAACCAGGACAACTATTAGTCCAGCTCGATCCGAGTGACTACCAGAACAAAGTGCAGCAAGCACAAGCCGCACTAGCATCAGCCCGCTTGCAAGCCAATGCAGCCCAGGCAACTATTGCCTTAGCCGCTCAAACTGCCAACGGCAAGACAACTCAAGCCCAGGGCGATGTCAGCACCGCTCAAGCCGCGATTACCACAGCCCAGGCGGCAGTGCAAGAAGCCCAGGCTGGCATCCCCGCCGCCCAAGCAGTCGTCCAGGAATCGATCGCGGGGATATCGGTAGCTCGATCTCAAGTAGCCCAAGCCAATGCCAACTTAGCCAGAGCCAAATCTGATTTCGATCGATACAATACCCTAGCCCAACAAGGCGCAGTCGCTCGTCAACAGTTAGACACCGCCAGAGCCGCCTATGATGTCGCTCAAGCTCAACAAAGTTCGGCGACTCAGGGCGTACAGCAAGCCCAAGCCCGACTAGCCGCAGCCAAAGTCGGAGTCGCCAGAGCAAAATCCCAGCTAGCCCAAGCTCAAGCTGGCATCACCACCGCTCAAGCCAAACTTGCAGCATCTAGAGGTGGATTGCAACAGGCGACAGCTAGTGGACAACAAACCGCCGTCAATCGCAGTCAATACGCCGCTGCCCAATCGGAGATCGATCGATCTCAAGTCGCGCTCAAGAATGCCCAATTGCAGCTATCGTATCTGAATATCACCGCCCCCAGTAGTGGACGGATCGGCAAAAAAACTGCTGAAGTCGGCAACCAGATCCAAGTCGGCGCACCATTAATGGTAGTTGTCGATAATGATTATTGGGTAATTGCCAACTTTAAGGAAACCCAATTGGGTAAGATGAAAGCCAAGCAGCCAGTCGAGGTGAAGTTAGACGCTATCCCCAGCCATGTTTTTAGAGGCTATGTCGATAGTGTTTCACCTGCTTCTGGTGCTCAATTTTCCTTGTTACCACCCGATAATGCCACTGGCAACTTCACCAAAATCGTCCAGCGGATTCCAGTCAAAATTAGCTTAGATCCTCAAAGTATTAAGGGCTATGAATCACGGATTGCGCCAGGAATGTCTGCTGAAGTTAGTGTGGAAATAAAGTAAGTAATCTGGAGTTAACACCGTGGCAAATCCAAGTGCGATCGCGAATCAACGCTCACCAGATGATGTACCATTCAGAACCTGGATTGGTGTGGCTGCCAGTATGCTCGGTGCATTTATGGCAGTACTAGATATTCAGATTACCAACTCATCACTCCAAGATATTCAAGCAGCTTTAGGTGCGACATTGGAGGAAGGTTCGTGGATTTCTACCGCTTACTTAGTGGCAGAAATTGTCGTGATTCCGTTGACTGGTTGGCTGTCCCAAGTATTTTCGGTGCGTCGCTATATTTTAGTAAATGCGGCGTTATTTATTTTCTTTTCAATCTGTTGTGCTTCGGCATGGGATTTGTCATCAATGATTACCTTTCGTGCTTTTCAGGGCGCAACGGGGGGGATTTTGATTCCGATGGCATTTACCAATATGTTAATCAGTTTACCGCCATCCAAACAGCCGATCGGGATGGCATTATTTGGGATTACGGCTACATTTGCACCATCGATCGGGCCGACACTCGGCGGCTGGCTGACAAACAATTTAAGCTGGCATTATATCTTCTATATCAATGTAATTCCTGGTCTGTTGTTGCTGGCTGGTATTTGGTATGGCATCAAACAACTACCGCCCAAACCAGAGTTATTGCAGCAAGGTGACTGGTGGGGAATTGGTTCAATGGCGATCGGTTTAGCAGCTCTACAGGTAGTTTTAGAAGAAGGTAGCCGCAAGGATTGGTTTAACTCTTTCTTTATTGTGAGCTTGGGTGCGACTGCGGTAATTTGCCTATCAATCTTTCTCTGGATTGAATTAACTCGCAAGCAGCCATTTATTAATTTGCGACTACTTCAGAATCAAAACTTTGGGCTGGCTAGTATTGTGAATATCTCGATGGGTGTGGGATTATATGGTTCGATTTATATCCTGCCATTGTATCTAGTCCAGATTCAAAAATATAATGCTCTGCAAATTGGTGAGGTATTGATGTGGGCGGGAATACCCCAATTATTTCTGATTCCATTTGTCCCGAAGCTGCTTCAGCGGTTTGATACTCGATTGGTAGTTGCGGTGGGCATTAGTCTATTTTCGATTAGTTGTTTTATGAATGCCGATCTGACTAATCTCACCGGAATCGACCAGTTACGGTGGTCGCAATTAGTCCGCGCTATGGGTCAACCGTTGATTATGGTACCGTTGTCTGGTGTGGCGACTGCGGGGTTAGCCCGCTCTCAAGCTGGTTCGGCGAGTGGTTTGTTTAATATGATGCGAAATTTAGGCGGTTCGTTTGGGATTGCGATTTTGGCAACTCTATTGACGCAGCGAGAACAGTTTCACTCCAATCGCTTGGGTGAGGGTGTATCATTGTTCGATCCAGCGACACAGCAGCGGGTGGATGAATTGACTCAATTGTTTGTCAGTCAGGGGCTAGATTCCGCTACAGCCCAATCTCAGGCATTTAGATCGATCGCTGGCATTGTCAGTCGCGAATCTTATGTGATGGCTTTTAATGATTGCTTTCACTTTATCGGCTTTGCGTTGCTATTGAGCGGTGTCGCAGTTTTGTTCTTTAAAAAGGTCAATCCAAACGCTGGCGCAGGTGGTCATTAAATTAGTTGATAGTTGATAGTTGATAGTTGATAGTTGATAATTGGGTTGTTCAGATGGATATTATGACAATTTTGCGGGAAGATTATGTGAAGTTTCCGATCGATCAAAGCTATCAGATTTACGATCGGGATGTGTATTTTCAAGATCCGTTGAGTAAATTTCGGGGACTCGATCGTTATAAAAAGACGATCGAATTTATTCAGACTTGGTTCAAAGATCCGCACCTAGAATTGTATGAAATCGATCGACTGGAACAATCGATCGTCACTCGTTGGTCATTGAGCTGGAACACGCCTCTACCTTGGTATCCACGGATTGAGATTACTGGTAAAAGTGAGATGTTATTAAATGAGGCAGAGTTAATTATCAGTCACATTGACTACTGGGATTGCGCTCCTTTAGATGTATTGAAACAACATTTTAAATCAGGCGTTAGGCTTTAAGCTTTAGAGGAACGAAAGCGTTCTAAATTTCCCTAAAGCCTAACGCCTAAAGCCCAAAGCCTAGATCCGATTCCGTTGTGACCACACTCGTGTAGGTAAGCCCCAAACGTAGATGAATCCTTCCGCTGCCTTGTGATCGAACCGATCGTCCTCACCATAGGTAGCCAAGTCCATATCATACAGACTATACTCCGACTGCCGCCCCACGATCGTCGCATTGCCCTTAAATAGCTTGATCCGAATGTTGCCAGTGACTCGCGCTTGGGTTTGCTCGACAAAGGCATCTAAGGCAGTCTTAAGCGGCGAATACCATAAGCCGTTGTAAACGAGTTTGCTGTATGTTTCTTCGATACCGCGCTTGTATTGGGTGACATCACCAGTGAGGGTGAGACTTTCTAGTTCGCGGTGAGCTTGGATTAGTACAGATAATGCTGGAACTTCATAGATCTCGCGGGATTTAATGCCGACGAGACGATTTTCAACCATGTCGATGCGCCCAATCCCATGATTACCCACAAGCTGATTTAAGCGGCTAATCAGGCTAACTGGATCGAGGGCAATACCATTAATGCTAGTTGGCGAACCACAAGTAAAGCCAAGCTCAATGTATTCTGGCGTATTGGGGGTATCTTCGATCGCTTTAGTCATTGCGTACACTTCTTCCAGCGGCTCTACCCAAGGATCTTCCAGGGGTCCTGCTTCAACGCTGCGTCCGAGTAGGTTTAAATCTACGCTGTAGGGTGAGGATTTTTTCACGGGTGAGGGAATACCGCATTTCTCGCCATAGGCGATCGTTTGTTCGCGGCTCATCCCCCATTCCCGTGCGGGGGCGAGTACTTTGAGGTTAGGATTGAGAGCAGCGATCGATACATCAAATCGCACTTGATCGTTACCCTTACCCGTACAACCATGCGCCACCGCATCCGCGCCGTACTCCGCCGCAGCTTCGACTAGCAATTTAGCAATCAGTGGGCGGGCTAGTGCGGTAGATAGCGGATACCGATTTTCGTACAGGGCATTCGCCTTGAGTGCGGGAAAAGCATAGTCAGTGATAAAACTCTCTGTGGCTTTAGCAACCAGCGATACACTCGCACCAGAGTTGAGAGCCTTGAGCCGAATCGGTTCCAATTCATCCCCCTGTCCCAAATCTGCGGCGAGGGTAATCACTTCTTCCACACCCCATTCCTGCTTGAGATAAGGAATACAAACGGAGGTGTCTACTCCACCAGAGTAAGCAAGTACAACTTTTTTAGCGCGACCCATAACGTAGTTTTAGCTTGATAACGAGTTTTATTATAGGCTTTAGGGGTTGGGCTTTAGGCTTTAGGTTCAAATTTTTAGTTTGGCGCACAAAATCTAAAGTACAATTCCTAAAAAAGGTGTCATATCTAATCGATACAACACCTATCTAAATATTTAACTCTAAACCCAAAGCCTAAAGCCCAAAGCCTAAAAGCCTAGATTAAGATTTAGCTTCCAACCGAGCGTAGAACAAACCGCGAATTTTGACTTCTTTGGGATCTAGAGCACCCAAATCTGTATCAGAAGGCTGTTCGCTTTCAAAAATACCAGCGATTTCGCCAGTTTCGCTGTTGACTTTGGCAACTTCAAAGTTGATTTTGCCTTTACCAGTTTGGGCGCGTTTGGTGTTCTTGCGATTGCCTTGACGATTTACGGATTCGGCTTGGAGTGCATTGGCATCAACGTAGCCACTGGCAACACCACGACCTTTAGGATCGAGGAAAACGTTACCACGGTAGGATGGGACTTTATATTCACCCGCAAAGTCAGTCGATGTATTGATATTTTCGACACCAGGTTTGCTGGTAGCAACTAGTTCCTTGATCGTGAATAGGAACGGTACCAATTCACCACCAGGCATTTTGACGGTGACGGCTTGGAAATCCAGTCCATCTTCTTCTTTGAAAGTTAGCACCCGATCTTCGGAGAGGCTGACGGAACCTCTGATCTGATCGAGACTGGAAGTCGCGCGCGTAACCAGTTTACCTGCCACAAATTCAGCTTCCTGACGTTTGTTTTGAGGTTCTTCTTTGACAAAATAATTGGTAGGTTGAATGCACATATCTACCAACTGATAGCCTTTGGCAGCATCCAGCGGAATGGAACCCCGACTGGTATCGTCGATAACTGGACAATTGTTGGCCATCCCAGTGCCTCTAATGTCCTCGTAAGTCAGTACCGTTGTTGCCGATACGGGAGCATCACTACAAGCCGTCAACAAGCCAACACAGATGGCGAGTAGAGCAGCGACTAATCCGCGAAATTTCATATTTAACCTCAAGCTTCGATATATTTTATGTTATTACAGTATTTGGCTGTCAGTCAGCTTCGATCGAATTTAATTGAACGAATCTTCAAAAATGTGTTCGATCGTCGCAGCAGACACAGTAAGATAATTGTCTTGTCGATCGGTATCTTACCAAAAAATAGGGTCTAGAGCACCGCTTTTCCAAGATGGCTTTCGATTCGATCTGTGGAGTTGCTTTTTGTTCTCGACGCAAACCCTGAAACCCAAAGTATAAATTTATATTAAAAGTATTTGACAAATTAAGTTAAATGAACATGGAAAAAGACTTCTCCTCAGATTCAAAATCAACATCAACAGAATTGCCATCTTTAATGCAAACCCTCACAAATATTACCGATCGAATCAACGAACTTGCCGAGCAAAATCGCGAGGATCCGATCGCACTCCTTCATCTACTCCGCACTCTAGAACAACTCCATCGCGAAATTCAACAAAATTACTTTCAACCAGCTCTGCCAGATAGCCGTCAAGCTTTATACGCACTCCTCCGAGACATCGAAGAAAATGGCGGCTGGCCATACGTTCAGCGATGGAAGCTCCAAGCTTTATTTGCCAATCTCCCAGAAGCGGAGAGCGGACAATAAGCAGGGGTGCTGAAAAGAGATGGGGACGGGGGGACGAGGAGACGGGGGGACTGAGGGATTTGTAAGTTTCACAAATGGAAAGCCATACATATTAAATCAATAACCATCTAAATCAAATTCCCCAAGTCTCCCGTGCTCCCGTACTCCCGTGCTCCCGTGCTCCCGTGCTCCCAGTCCCCCAGTCCCCCACACCCCACACCCCAGTCCCCCGCTCCTCACTCTCCAAATACATACCAATCCAAGCTGTATCGCTGTGTCATCTTCAGCAATTCGGCTGGACTTTGCGGCAGAAATACCAACCAATTTATTGAAACTGGTAGAATTCTGAGTGTGAATATTCTGCTCTGAGCTGCGAAGGTAAGCGGCATTCTGTCTGCATTGGCACAGCCTAGACTTCGCACTCACATGAGATTTTGGCAATCTTTAATAAACGATCGTCGCAGCTAATCGTTTACCAGTTTCGAGCAGAAGTGGTATTGCGTTGCTATGAATCGAGATGACATCAAAGTATGAAACTATGCCTGACAATTTAAATAATCAACCAGAGATTCCGATCGATTCTCAACCCGATCTGCAACTACACCCTCAAGATGCCCGTGAGTATTACAATAGAGGTCGATCTCGCGATCTTGGTGGCGATCGGGAGGGGGCTTTGGCTGACTACAATTGTACGATTCAGATCGACCCGATTTATGCCAAAGCATTTGTCAATCGCGGGCTACTGCGCGATCGAATGGGGGATAGACAGGGCGCGCTCTCTGATTACGATCGAGCAATCGAGCTAGAAAGCCGCAATACAACTAGCTACTACAATAGAGGTAATGTCCGCTATCGATTGGAAGATAGGCAGGGGGCGTTGCGCGATTATAGTCGCGCGATTCAACTGGATCCGACTTATGCCAAGGCTTATTATAATCGAGGTTTAGTCTCTGCTTACTTGGGCGATCGGGAAGGTGCTCAAGAGGATCTTCAGGCTGCTGCTGAGTTGTTCTTGCAGCAAGGTAGGGAGTGGGATCGAGATCGGACACTGGAGAAGATTCGGGAATTGTAGAGAAGCTTATTTAATATTAAGCCTGTCAAAATGCGAGGTAGGGGTAATTCATGAAGCGTCGGTTTTATTCTGGGGTTCCCCCAGAATAAAAAACCGACAAGACATTACCCCTACCTCCCATTTTGATAGGTTTTTTATGCCAGATCTTCGATCCTCTCACCATCGGCACTAATCCAGGCAATTTTGGCAATCCCACGATCGATCGCAATTTGTCTAATATCACCTGGTTCGCCGTCATTGAGGTACATCTCGACGCGGACTGATTCAGGATTCGATCGTAATTTTTGACAGTAGGCTAATGCCGGATCGATCGCCGTCGATGCCATTGCCACTACCAACCAGTCCGATTTGGGGGCTGTACGCGGCATGGCGGGGTTGATTTGCAGGACTTGCTGCAACTCCTCGATATTTAGGGCAAAGCCGATCCCAGGGTAATTTTGCCCCTGTGGGTGATAGAGTGCGAGTAACCGATCGTACCGTCCGCCTTTGCCCAGTACATAAGCGCGATCTTCGGTGATAGTTACCGCTTCAAACACGATCCCCGTGTAGTAATCAAAGGTTTGGATCAGGCTCAGATCCAAAATTAGTGGTAGTGGATTTTGACTGGTATTTGCTAATAATTCGACCAATGTTTGGAGATGTACAATTGTCGCCTGACTAGCTGGATCGAGTTCTAGCTGTGCTAGTTGGGCAAGGACTAGATTAGGTTTGCCGCGTAGATCTATTAATGAGAGAGCTAATGCTTGCTGTGGGTGAGTGAGCGGTAGCTGTTCTAGAGCTACCCTGTCGAGATGTGCCCAACAATGTCTAATTTGAGTCTGAAATTCGGCAGGGAATTGAGCCAACAAAGCGCGGCTTAACCCTGCTTCCCCCAAGATGATCTGGAAATTTGGTACCCCTAGCGATTTCAAACAATCCATCATCAACAGGATTGCTTCGACATCTGCTAAGGTTCCACCCACACCTAATAATTCAATTCCAGCCTGGTAAAATTCTTGTTGTCTACCGTGATGTTCGATATCAGCTTTGCGAAAGACATTGGCGTTGTAATATAGCCGCTGGGGATAGAGATCGTCCATTCTCGATACCGCAGCACGAGCGATCGAGGCTGTCAATTCAGGTCGTAACCCAAGTGTACCACCTTCTGCTGATGGGATTTGGATCACTGTTTCTCGATCGACTGCTCCACCCGCAATCAATGTATCTAAACGTTCTAGCGTGGAAGTAATAATCCGCTGATAACCCCAGCGATGGAACACGTCTTGAATTCCTCTCTCCACCCACCGTTTTTGAGCGACATCTAGAGGGAGCAGATCCCGCGCACCTGGAACATAGAAGTTTGTCGATGTGCTAGAAGTGGGTGCGGTGAGTGGAGTTGAGATCATGAGGACTTGTGAGTGTGTGGGATGTGCGCTTACATGCGATTCGTTTTGGGTTGCTGCGGAGATCTTTACCCCACCCCAGCCCTCCCCTTGGAAAGGCTACCGTGTATACACAAGTTTTATTTGCTTCGTTTCTAGGTTAATTGCCCCCTAAATCCCCCAATTCTGGGGGACTTTCCAGAGATTGGCTCCCCCAGTATTGGGGGCTGGGGGGCGAATCGATCGAGTATTCACCAGATTCTCGACTTGTGTATACACGGTAGCCTTTTTAAGGGGGGCTAGGGGGGATCTAGATCTCGAAACGAAGTCCAGCAGACTTGTGTATACACGGTAGCTTTATAAGGGGGGTTGGGGGGTAAGCCCAGCGAAAATGAAGTCTAGCCAACTTGTGTATATACGGTAGCCCCTTAGAAAGGGGAGGTTGGGTGGGGTATGGATCTACGCATCATCTCTAGGCTCTGCCAATAACTATCCACCATCCACCATTCACCATCCTATGACTTCGGCATCTTTTCCCGAGCTACAACCACATGAATCCAATTTCCCGATCGTCGGTGTGGCTGCTTCTGCTGGAGGCTTAGAGGCTTTTACGCAATTGCTGGCACATCTGCCTGTGGATACGGGGATGGCATTTGTGCTGATTCAGCACTTATCGCCCGACCATCAGAGTCTCTTGACCGAGATTCTGGCGCGAGTGACTAAAATGGTCGTGCTTGAGGCTCAAAATGGGATGAGGATCGAGCCGAACCAGGTGTATGTAATTCCACCCAACGTCAAGATGGTGCTAGAGGATGGCGTACTCAGACTATCGCCCCGTGAGAAGATTTTTGGTAAATACATGCCTGGAGATGCCTTCTTGACCTCTCTGGCTGCCGATTCGCTGTCTGAGCGGCAGGGACAATGGGGGCATCAAGCGATCGCCGTGGTATTGTCGGGTGGTGATGGTGATGGCGCGCTAGGTTTGACGGCGATTAAGGCAGCGGGTGGAGTGACATTTGCTCAGTGTGAAGATACTGCCAAGTTTGATAGTATGCCGAATGCGGCGGTGGCGACGGGGAATGTTGACTTTGTACTCACGCCGGAAAAAATTGCCGAGGAGTTGGTGAAGCTGAGTCGAAATCCGCTGTGGATCAGTCCCCAGCCCTTAATTTCGCCAGATCCAGCGACGACACCGCCTGATGCGCTGATGACGATTTTCTTGTTGTTAAGATCGGCTACTGGGGTTGATTTTAGTCATTACAAGTCCAAGACGATCGATCGACGGATTCAACGGCGGATGTTGTTGTCCAAGCGTGAAAATTTAGTAGATTATGTCACATACCTGCAAGCGCATCCGGTAGAAGTTAAGGCACTATATGAGGAAATTCTGATTCACGTCACCAGCTTTTTTCGGGATCCTGAAGCTTTTGAACTGCTCACATCCAGAGTTTTCCCAGTAATTGTCCAAAATAAGTCGGTTGAATTTCCGATTCGGATTTGGATTGCTGGTTGTTCGACGGGGGAGGAAGTATATTCGCTCGCGATCTGTCTGTTAGAATTTTTGGAAGATCTGGTGACACCGCCACCAGTTCAGATTTTTGCAACGGATATCAGTGACTTATCGATCGATAAAGCACGGGCGGGTATCTATACTGAAAATCAGATGAGTGATGTCTCCCCAGAGCGTCGTCGTCGCTTTTTTTATCCGGTGGAGGGCGGCTATCACATTAGTAAAGCAGTGCGAGAACTATGTGTGTTTGCCCGTCAAGATTTGAGTAGCGATCCGCCATTTTCTAATGTCGATTTGATTAGCTGTCGGAATGTGCTGATCTATTTGGGTGAGTCGCTGCAACAGCGGATCATGCCGATTTTTCATTACAGTCTCAATGGGACTGGCTTTCTATTACTGGGCACATCGGAAAGTACCGGAAAACATGCAGATTTATTTACAGTAGTTGATAAAAAACACCGAATTTATACCAAGAATTCGAGAGCAAATCAGTCCACATTTTCGTTTACGCCCAGTAATTATCCAATCCTACCATCGGTTGATAATATTAAGCCTAATGCGCCTAGTCGTCGATCGATACCTGCTGTACCCGAAGAGTTTGACCTTCAGAAAAAAGTCGATCGACTAATTGCCGATCGCTATACACCGATCGGCGTAGTAGTTGATGATAAAATGCAGGTGTTGCAACTGCGGGGCGAAGTCGATCGCTATCTCAAATTAGTATCTGGAGCTGCCAATCTCAATTTATTTAACCTGGTGCGATCGGGCTTATTAATCGAATTGCGCGCAGCTATTTACCAAGCCCAACAGCAGAATTCAACCGTTACTAAAAATGGACTGTGCCTAGAAGAAAGCGACAGATCCAGCCTGTTCAATCTTCAGGTAATTCCGTTCAATATTCCGACTACTCAAGAACGTCGCTTGCCGATCTTATTTGAAGATGCCCCAATTTTTCCGGCTTATCCACCCCAAATCCTCCCCGTTGACGATTTAGCTCGAGAAAATATGCGGATGGGGCAAGAACTGACCAGTGCAATTCAGGAGCGGACGGCAACTCAAGAGTACCTGCGAGCAGTGGAATATTCCTGGCTTGCGATCGATTCTAGAGGATATTATCACCCACGATCGAACGCTCCAAAACTTTGAAGTCGCCCATCTATTCGAGAAAATCGGTCAGAAAACGATGCGAATCACTGGTTGGAAAATTATCGAAGGCGGTGATACGCCCCGCATTCTATTATCGATCGAAGATATCACCCAGCAAAAGCAATTTGAAGCCGAACGCGCACATCTGCTCAGCCAAGAACAGATCGCCCGCCAAGAAGCTGAGACAGCCAACCGCGCCAAAGATGATTTCCTCTCCAACCTCTCCCACGAACTCCGCAACCCGCTCACGGCAATTATCGGCTGGGCACAACCGATCCAGAGTCACAAATTAGATTCAGCCCAGATCGATCGTGGTTTGGAAGTAATCTACCACAGTGCCCAGGCTCAATCGCAACTAATCGAGGACATGCTCGATCTGTCCCGCATCGCCAGTGGTAAACTGCACCTCAATCTCCAGCAACTCAATATTTAGTCCAAATGGTGGCAAATCTGACAAGCAGAGTTAAAAAAGCCTAATACTTCTGAGCCTGTTATTGTGTACTAATGTGCATACAATAAAGGCATGGCATATCAGTGGGATCACAACAAAGCGGCTAGCAACCTCAACAAACATGGTGTCGATTTCGCTGATGCCGTATCGGTGTTCTCTGATGATTTTTCAACAACAGTTAATGATGAGCGGTTTGAGGAAGAGCGATTCATCACCATTGGTATCGATGCATTTGGTCGAGTTCTCGTAGTGGTATATACATGGCGGGACAATGAGATTCGGTTAATTTCCGCTCGAACAGCAACTCGCTCGGAACGAAAGCAATATAAAGAGGGATAAAAAATGGACGCAGAATATGATTTTAGTCAGGGGAAACGAGGCGCGATCGATCCGATTCCACCAGGAAAGACTCGCATCACAATTCGGTTAGATGATGAAGTCCTCGATTGGTTTCGGACACAAGTTCATGCAGCAGGAGGAGGTAACTATCAAAGTTTAATTAATGAAGCATTATGCCAACACATTCAACAGCAACACGAACCGTTAGAAACGACGTTACGCAGGGTGCTACGTGAGGAGTTAGAGCGGGTGGCAAAGTAGTCGATCTCGCAGTCTGTGTTGCTGTTCTAGTGAAAGCGCATTCCATCGAGATAATTCTATCCAAGATGATAACAGGCAAGTTCTGAGTGTTTATATTATACAACGACACGATCTTCTCACGAGGCGATGCGATCGATAATATATAATCGTCACACGGTGCCAAATCATAGCTAATACCTGGATGACTAATATTAACCCGCGAGATATCGAACATATATTTGAACGACTGCGATCGGGTGTAGTACCAGAGCGGGGACTAGAAGCATTTGCTGTTGGGATCGATCGGGCTAGAGGTGAGATTGGGCGACAATTAGACTTAGCGGGTAATAACGAGGGCGTGTTCAAATTCCTGCGGGGTGGCTATGGTTGTGGTAAAACCTTCATGGCACGGTTGGCACTGCTGGATGCTCAGGCTCAGGGCTTTGCAACTAGCTTTGTCGTAGTGTCGGATAACGATCTGCACTTCCATCGGTTCGATGATGTCTATCGCAAAGTCGTTCAGGAATTGGCAACCGATCGTTGCGATCGAGGGGCGTTGGGATTTATCATCGATCGATGGATTGCCAGGATCGAAGATGCGACGATCGATGGTGGTGCCAATCCTGAAGCCGAAGATTTTGATGCTCAAGTCCAGCAGCGGCTCGAAGAAGATTTAGCCTCCCTCACAGGCGGCAAAGCACCCGAAGATATGGCACGGGTGTTGCGATCGATCTTTGCCCTCAAACAGCAAAATGATTTTGCCCAAGCCAGCGCACTCCTCTCCTGGCTCTCCGGTAGTGAAAACGTCGCCGCAGCCTCCAAAAGAATCGCTGGGATCAAGGGCGATATTGGCTCTAAAGAGGCGATGGACTATCTTCAGGGCATTTTAGCCATTACCAAAGCTTCCGGCTACAAGGGGCTAGTCATCGTCATCGACGAAGCTGAAACTATGCTGCGAATGAAGTCCGATATTCGTGCCAAATCTCTGAATGGCATTCGCCAAATTTGCGACGCAGCCGATCGCTATCCTGGGTTATTCTGGGTATTCACAGGTACTCCCGAATTCTTCGACACCAATCGGGGTGTAGCTGGTTTAGCACCCTTACACGACAGATTAAAACTAATTAAAACGGGTAACTTTGCCAATCCCCGCCAACCGCAACTAGTCTTGACACCATTCGATCGCGATCGATTAAAAGATGTCGCTCTCAAATTGCGAGAATTATATCCTACCAAACAACGCAAACAATTGAATAAGAAAGTCACCCCCGAATTTATCGATTTACTAGTAGCAAAAGTCAGCGAAGGCTTTGGCGGTGATGTCGGAATAGTACCGCGTCAATTCTTGCGTCAACTAGTCAATATTTTAGATTTAGCCGCCACCGAACCAGAATTCGATCCGATGACAGATGGGGGCTATGAGTTTACCGAACTCAATTCCGAGGAAGCTAGAATCAGAGATGGTTTACCCTATTTTGAACCAGAATCCGCCGACGCAGAACAATATGCGGTTACTTTCTAGATTGCGGTCGATCTGAATAATTCGTGTAAATCAAGCGGTTTCTTTAGACCAGAAATAGGGTTGAAGGAAGATTAAATCGATCGCTTAATTTCTGAGCCTGACTTTTATCGATCGATTGTCTCCCGTCTATTACCTCAACGACAAGATCGCTAGAACCAAACACACCTATTAAATCGGCTGGCTGAAGATGATTAGCTTCCATCAAATGTATCAATCTGCTGTGAGGAGTCGATAAATTTTGGGATGGATAATGTTCTGATTCAAATTTCTCTACCAAGATGACAAATAAGTCAAGTAGTCGATCTTCTTCCAAGCTAGTCGTCTCTTTATTTATCAACACTTCGACAATGGTTAGTACTCGTTGATATTCTGCTTCAGTTGCAATCGGCTGTGGCAGAACTTCAGCTAAAAGATTTGCGTATGTTTTGCGATTAAAAGTAAGGGTCATTATTTAGAGACTTTCTAGATTTAGCAGCACCCAAAAAAGTAGAACCTGCACTAGACAATGATACCAGCTTCAACCTTCGCTCGTTGCCAATCATCCTCTAATCTAAACCGCTCTACCCAACCTTGCAAATAGACAAAATCCAATTTTTCCTGCTGCACCTTGAGAATACCTAAAATATCCCGCCATTGCTTGTCAGACTGACTTTCGCGCCGCCAAACTAACTTACTAATAATCACATCTTCTGGTGAGGCAATAGCTACCTCGCCACTTCCAGGTAATGTGTAAAATCGAGATCGATTCGCCAAAGGCGAGGCTACGCCAACGAACTTAATCAGATCGTACTCCTCCCTACCTGAAATCATTAAATCGATATTCTCAACTGTTTCTAAATGGGTGATATTTAGACACCGCAAACTACCCATTATCACATCTACCAAGCCAGCCACATAGAACCCATTGGCTTCAAAATTGGCGGCGAGGGTGGGTAAATCTGCTAGATCGATCGAGATAACCACATCTAGATCGATCGTTGCTTTTGGCTCACCATGAGCGATCGCCGCAACTCCGCCCGTAATATAGTAGGGAATATTCGCAGCATTGAGGATTTGGGCTAATAACGATGCAATGGCAGTAGGATCTTGACTCCAACTCATCAGGTTTGGGGGGATATAACCAGGTGGGCATTTCTCTTGTAACCAAGCAATAGCAATCTTCTTCGCGAATGTATCAGCCTTCAATTCGGGAAAACTCTGGCGCAGGCACTCAAGTGATAACTTTCTGGCACTCTGTCGATATTTGGCACCCAAAATCAGCCGCTCTACTGTGGTGCGTTGGCGATACAAATGAAAGCGGAGTGACGTACTCCCAACACCAACCGAAGCGGTATGGTGTGGGCATCCCTAGAGTCCAGCAAAGGATATCAAGGGCTTCCTTCAAGGTACTCCAATTGTTTCCCTCTACGGCGGTTTATAGTGAGGAACACGACCAGCCCCACTTGTTGGATGAAAAAGCTTTTCACTCAGACCTAGATTGTTATTCTGCGATCGGAGATGTGAATACTTTACCAGAATTATTGTACTTTTGCTCGTCTCGTCATCCGCCTCCGCGTTGTCAAGATCTACGATTTGTCGATTCACTTGAGGCAGAATCCTCGCCTTGCTCGTTTCTCATCCCACGCCAACCCGAAACGGGTATGGACGTGGGGATTCCCAACTGTCTAGCTAAATCGGCAGTGATGTTAGTATCGATTCACCGAAGGCGACGCTACGCGAACGATTGAGCGCAATATCCTGGAGGTGCAGCATCGTAAGCGCAAAGCGCAGGCGTTGCCAACGCGAAGTGTCGCCTCTGGTGAATCGATAACTGAGTTGGTAATGACATTCCTTTATGCTAGGAATAGAGTGGTGATTCGATCTAGATCGATTATAACTGGCAAAATTATCTCAGCTATCCTAACTTACACTGAGATTCACCGCCCAGCTCGATCCAACCACGAATCAGCCCAGAAGTAGACTGCGCCGCCGCACAATGTCCGGCACGATCGATTACAATTACCCCACCCTCTCCATTCACCTTCGCAACCAAATAATCAATCCCCGCTTGCGCTGCACCTGCTGCATCCATGCTCCTAAACTGGACGAAATCAGAAATTGTCTTCGCTAACACCGTCCGTAGAAACTGCTCACCATAGCCCGTTGCAGACACCGCACAAGTCTCATTATCAGCAAATACTCCCGCTCCGACGATCGGAGTATCGCCCACCCGTCCCCAGCGTTTATTCACCAATCCACCTGTAGATGTCGCCGCAGCCAGATTGCCGTGCATGTCTCGCGCCACGGCTCCAATCGTGCCCAGTTTTTGAGATGGTTTAATCCGCTCATGATCTAGCGTCATTCGCCCTGCTACCCGTGCTTCGGCTAGCTGCTTAATTCGTGCCTCGGTGATAAAGTAATCATCGGGATAAGTTTCGATCTGACAGAACTTGGCAAACTCCAACGCACCATCGCCCATTAGCAGCACATGTTCGCCACGCTCTAGCACCTGCCGAGCCAGGGAAATCGGATTTTTGATATTGCGAAGACAAGCCACCGCCCCCGCTTGAAGGTTGCGTCCATCCATCAGGGCGGCATCCATTTCGACTTTGCCCTCGGCATTTAGCACCGAGCCACAGCCAGCATTGTACAGTTTGTCGTCTTCGAGCAGGCTGGCGCAGTATTCTACTACGTCTAGGGCACTGTCACCGTGTTCTAGCCGTTCGCGTCCCTGCTCTAAGATGGCGAGGATACTCTGCCTAAAGGCTGCTTCGCTGGCTTCGTATTTGAGATCTTCGAGGGCACCAGCACCACCATGAATCATCAGGGAATAGGACATAAAATAAGAGAATAATGGATGGTCGATCGTAAATATATTGTAGTAATACATTAACGCTCCAGCTCTATTAAGAACAGCCCGATCGTCAGCTTTGGTTGTAAAAAGCTAGTTTTTGCGACGGAACTCATGGCGGCTCGAGCGATGCGAACCATATTTACGGGTATATACTTGCGTAAATTCTGCTCCAAACAACATAATTTGGACAGCATAGTAAATCCAAGCCAAAATAGTAACCACAGAGCCAGCAGCCCCATAAGCCGAACCAAAACTACCATTACCTAAATAAAATCCCAGTAATTCCTTGCCCATACTAAATAGGATCGAAGTAAAGAATGCACCGACGAAAACATCTTTCCAGGCAATATAAATATCGGGGAGATACTTGTAAATCAGTGCAAATAATAACGTAAAGACCCCCAATGAGATCCCAATATTCACCAGTCGCCACAAGCTTTCTAACGCTGGAAATAATTGGTTGGCAAATGTGCTCAAGGCTGCCAAAGTCGTGCTGACTATCAATGAAACCATTAAAATAAAACCGATCGTAATTACCATTGCGAACGAGAAAATTCGCTTGCGAACTACTGCTTTGACTCCGGCTTGTGGGGACGGCTCGACATTCCAAACCGCATTGAGCGAGTCTTGGAGTTGGATGAAAACTCCAGAAGCTCCAAATATTAACGCCAGTGTACTAATGATAAAGGGCACGATCCCATTCCCAGACTGAGGATTTTGGGTATTCGCTAGAGCCGTCTGTACCACCTCTGCACCCGCCTTGCCCAACAAACCCTGGATTTGGGCGACAACTTCACCCCTCGCCGCTTCTTGCCCAAATACCGCTCCAGCGACAGCTACCGCAATCACTAACAACGGCGCGATCGAAAACAGTGTATAGTACGCCAGAGCCGCTGCCATTTGACTAACTTTATCCCGTTGCCACTCCTCGACAGTTTCTTTCAATAAGCTCCAGATGGTTCTCCAATTCATATTACTGCTCGACGACGATGGTTTATCATCCATTTGTAGCAGTTTTTGATGAATTTACCCTCTCTCTAGAGGATGATATTAAGGAAAGGTAAGAGTAATTGCTCTCGATCGATACTACCCAACGAGATCGAACCCATTTAAGATCTTTTCAGGTGCTAGGTGTCGCAGCTAATATTTTTGGTCGAATTCTACAGCTTTCATCAAATATTTCCAGGGATTAGCTCGTCTAAGATCCGAAAGCGAATGTGGTTGATGGCTAGATCTCCCATTGAAATATGTTCGGGTTTGTCGCTTGCCTTCATTTTTTCAAACGAGATTCCCTTGCCGATTTCGGTATGGTACCAGGCTAAACCCATGAAAAACCGCTGGGGATATGGTCCCCGCTCGATCGTATCGTCCATATTTGATTCCATTGGTAGCCAGCCGACTCCAGGTACATAAAACTCCAGCCAGACGTGGTTAAAATCGGGCTGAAGGGGCATGTTTCGTCGATCGGGATAAGCAGGACATTTATATCGTCCGATCGTCCGACAGGCGATTCCATTCAGGCGGGAGAGGGCGAGCAGCACGCCGACATATTCACCACAAGAACCAACGCCACGGGCGAGGGCGACATCGGGGGTATCGATTCGGGGTTGGATGCCGTAGGAAAGTCTGTCGTAGACATAGTTGCGAATCTTCAGCATCTTCCGCAACACGTTTGTTTCGGTACCAGCGGCTTCCTTGGCTGCTGCGCGCATGGTTTCGGTGTCCATTGCTAAATCGTCGTCATCAACTAAATAGTGCGCTAGCTCAGTTGGGAGGGTGAGGCTATCATCAATATCGAATGGAGCGAGGGAATACTTGAGTCCATACATTTCGATAACTGCTTTCCAGCCAATCAAGCCACCTTGATGGGGGTTAATGCGATCGAATTTGAAGACAGCTACTTTTTGCCCTTCTTTTTCTTCGATCTCAAATTCATGCCCGATTGGTTCAAAATGGCGCACCCGCTGACGGAGGGTATCGGAGGGTAAGGCAATTCGCCACTCGACATTATTCAATGTGACAGCTTCGAGGGGGAGCAATTCTTCAACGTAGGACATTTCTACGAGGAAGCCGTTGGAGCGGGTGTAGTGGGCGGCGGCGTGGTGGTGGATGTAGAGTGGATGGATGAAGGTGCGATCTCGGAATGTCAACTGATATGGTGATTTAGCATTCGGATCGTCGCGAATATAGGGTTCTTCATCTGCATAGGCAACATAGCAAGTTGGCTCCTCCTCTCCAGATGCGTAGAAGGTAATTCCCGTCGGCGAGGCAAAGGGGGTGAGCGCGCTAAATTGAATCACGCCAGTGGTACGATCGAGGCAATAGACAGTTTGCTCGGCTCGATCGCATACCCAGAGTGCATCTTTGTACACTGTCAGGGTTTCAGTGCCCACTCCAGGCTGAGGCAGCTTATGTAGCAATTCGCCCGTATTTCGATCGAACACATGGATATAGCCAGATTTCTGACAGCTCACATATAGATTTGACTCCCAGACAGCAACACCCGTCACTGGATAGGGCAGCCGCGTAAAGACAGTCGGTGTGAGGGTTTGACGATTGCACGATAGTACTTCCTGTCCCTTGGCAAACCAGAATGTATCTTCCCATAAAGTTAAACCTGTCACCCCAATCCAATCGGCAACATGGTGGGGATTGAGAATAGTTGTATTATTTGTAGCTGGCTCGATCGAGACGAGATATCCCCGCACAGTATCGATCGCCAGCAGTCGATTTCCTTCAGCCGCAAGTCCTGACAGCGCATACACACCGATCGGTAAAATAGTAGGATGTGGCGATAATGTGCCTTCAGACTTGAGCATGGTGTCGATTCTGCTTCGCAGACACTCTGTTAACGAGATATTTATCAGTTAAGTATATCCTCTTATGCTGCGTGGAAGAATCGCATACTATTGTCAACTCAATGGGTAGTAATCAATCTCACTTAATTGCCGATGATGAGTTGTATGTTCCCAGTTAGGATAAGTTTTAAATCCTAATTGCCGATAAAACTCATCGGCTACTAATGTATGGGTTCGTAACGTCAATAGTTGGTAATGATGCGCTGCTTCTTGACTAAATTGAAATCCCTGAGATAAACTTTCATCAACTAGATGATTAAGCGACACCGATTTAATCTGTGAAATCCGATCTAGATTCATCTATCCGAAAACATAGTAAAATTGAGATGGGTAGGAAATTTATCTGCTCAGGCAGAGATCCTACTTGTGAAAATGATATTTGCGGTCGATCTTTTAATTACTAATTAACTGAGTTGAGCCACTCTTCCATTTGAGCTGCTACCTGCCAACTAAACAACCCGACGATAAAGTCATCTAACTGCTGTTCATTCAACGCAGCGAGTTGACTCGTCACATTCTCCGTTGGCATATATCCCTGAAACTTCACGCCAATAGCTCTGGTAGCAGATTCTAGCTTGCCTTGAAGTTTACCTTCTAGCTTGCCTCTTTGTTCTGCTTTATCCATTTCAGCGTCGTACCAAGCATCGATCTGTGCCATCGTTCTCATAAACTCTTGCTCCTCTAAACTTAAACTGTCTACTGGTAAATCTTTGAGATACACACAATATTTGAGGCTTGCTCGTATTGTATCATTTTTCTCTCGTCTGTCTGGCGATAATTGTTCAATCGATTCAAACGCTCGTCTGGCAGATTCCTTGTTTCCCAACATTTTTAACCAGATGGTTTCAGGGCTATATTCTAACTGTTCGATAACGACTATTCCCATGCGCCAAATTCCGGCTAATTCATACACGCCGTGACCAAATTGGGGATGAGGTGTCGCTTGGCACAAATGCAGTAATTCAGGATTACAATTGACAGTTAGAATCCAAGTGAATGGATTTTGGTTGTCGATCAGTTCGGTTGATTCGGGTGAGAGCCTTTGATAGCTAGCTATCTGTTGTTCTCGTTTGAGATTTTCGACTAACTCTAATTGTTTCGGTTCCCAATATAAGTTTTTACGAGTAACAGATTTTTGGATGTGTTTATCTTGAAGATAGCCACTATAATGCTCGATGATAATCGTCGGGTGAATCTGCATTAGGGCATCAAATAATCCTAGCTGTTCTTGCTGCCAGCCAAATTTATCTGAGTGAGCGATAAACATGAAATCGATCTCTAGATCTTCATCGTTTCTGACTTGGATATTCTGAATTGTTTCACCTTTCGACTGATATAAGGAACGCAGGTAAAATTTAAAAAATCTGTCGTGTTTGTACTGAGCCATTAATTTTTATTGCCGATACTGACGATCGTCTCACTCAGAGTAAACGTCTCAATCTATCCTTGCTGTAGATTTTACCACCCATCAAAGCGTCCCTAACACCCTTCACAAGCGATCCAGGCATTGGACAGATTTAGCCAGAAGAAACTATCCGAACTTTTGTCGCCCGTGATACATTGGATCGGGAGCACTTATGGCTAGGATTAAAGCAGTAAATTTTTCCATCCACATACGATCGATGAGTTGAGTCATCGTCACCGCAAAGGATACAGCGTGCAATGAAAGTTATTTATGACCCAGACAAGGATATTTTACAAATTACTTTCATCGAAATGACCGTTGAGGAAACGGCACAAATCGCGCCAGGATTGGTATTAGATTACGACGGCGATGGCAATGCGATCGGGTTGGAGATTGCCAATGCCTCGAAGAAGATGGATAATCCACGGGCTATTTCATACGTTGTAGGCGAGGCGAATGTTGATAAGCCGCAAATTAAAAGTTGCAGGATCTAGCCACCTGTGTCGGGGTAATTCATAAAGCGGCGATTTTATTCGGAGGGAACCTCCGAATAAAAAACCGACAAGACATTGCCCCGACACAGGTGGCGTAGCAGATTTTTAGCCTTTGATTTGTAGCGTAGATCTACCCACCCCGCCCTACGGGCACCCCTCCACGGAGGGGATTTTACATCTTATTTGCCCCCCATTAGCCCCTAAACTATGACTGATAAAATGCGAATCTTGATGTGTGCGCCCGATCATTATGATGTGGATTATGTGATTAATCCGTGGATGGAGGGCAATATCCATCGATCGAGTCGAGAGCTGGCTGAGGCTCAATGGGATAAGCTGTATCAAGTATTGCAGACCTATGCGACGATCGATCTAGTAGAGCCGCAAAAGGGTTCGCCGGATATGGTATTTACCGCAAACGCAGGGCTAATATTAGGAGATACTGTTGTCCTCAGTCGCTTTTTTCATCCCGAACGGCAGGGTGAGGAGCCTCATTTTCAAGCGTGGTTTGAAAGTCAGGGATACAAGGTACATTTGTTGCCGAAGAATCTACCGTTTGAGGGTGCGGGTGATGCGCTGATGGATCGAGCTGGCGGTTGGCTCTGGGCGGGTTATGGCTTTCGATCGCAATTAGATTCTCATCCCTATTTAGCTGAATGGCTGGATGTTGAAGTATTATCATTACGATTGGTCGATCGCAGATTTTATCACTTGGATACTTGCTTTTGTCCGTTAACTGATGGATATTTATTATATTATCCAGCGGCGTTTGATACTTATTCCAATCGATCGATCGAACTTCGAGTTCCGGCAGAAAAACGGATTGCGATCGAGGAAGCAGATGCGGTGAATTTTGCTTGCAATACGGTGAATATCGATCGAGTGGTGGTGATGAATAAAGTCAGTGATGGCTTAAAGCAAACACTGAAAGGGCACGGTTTTAGCGTAGTTGAAACACCGCTGACGGAATTTCTCAAAGCGGGCGGGGCAGCTAAATGTTTGACGTTAAGAGTAACTGAACCACATCAAGAATCACCCCAATTATCTACAGTCCAAAACCGCACGATTAGGCTAGAAGGACATTTGCTCGACTCTGGGTTGGTAAATCGTGCTCTAGATACGATCGTTGCAGGGGGCGGTAGTTTTCAAGTTGCCAATTTTAAGCTGGGCGAACAGCGGTTGGATACATCGGTGGCGGAGGTGAAAGTTTCTGCACCCGATTCGATCGTCATGGCGGACATTATGGGGCAATTAATCGACCTCGGTGCGATCGATACGGCTCCAGACATTTCAGAGGCGAAGCTAGCCCCTGTGACTCAGCCAGGGGTTGCGGCGGATGATTTTTATGCAACTACTATCTATCCCACCGAAATCTCGATCGCGGGTGAGTGGATTTTGGTGCAGGGACAGCGGATGGATGGGGCAATTGCCGTGACGCAGACTGCTACAGGTGCGGTGGCTCAGTGTAAGTTGCTGCGAGATTTGCAGGTGGGTGAATCAGTAGTAGTTGGGAGTGCTGGAATTCGGACAAAACGCGCTACTACCACTCTGAAAAAGAACACCGAAGAATTTAGCTTTATGGGTGCGGGTGTCTCCAGTGAACGGCGGGTAGAACTAGTCGTGGAGCAGGTTGCCTGGGACTTGCGCCGGATTCGCGATCGAGGTGGTAAAGTTGCCGTAGTAGCTGGCCCCGTTGTGATCCATACTGGGGGTAGTGAGCACCTGAATCAACTGATTCGGGAGGGTTACGTTCACGCCTTATTAGGCGGAAATGCCATCGCCGTTCACGATATTGAACAATCATTAATGGGCACCTCGTTGGGCGTAGATATGCAGCTCGGCGTATCCGTCCACGGTGGACACCGCCACCACCTCAAAGCAATTAATACAATTCGTCGCTGTGGGAGTATTGCCAAGGCAGTCGAACAGGGCGTACTCCGCAGCGGGGTGATGTATGAATGCGTCAAACACAATGTCCCCTTCTCCCTCGCCGGATCGATTCGGGATGATGGTCCTCTGCCAGATACCAAGATGGATCTGATCGAAGCCCAAGCAGAATATGCCCGCCTGATCGAAGGTGCCGACTTGATTTTGATGCTATCGAGTATGCTCCACTCGATCGGGGTCGGAAATATGACTCCCGCAGGTGTGAAAATGGTCTGTATCGATATTAATCCCGCCGTAGTGACCAAGTTAAGCGATCGCGGTTCGATCGAGTCGATCGGCGTTGTCACCGATGTGGGGCTATTCCTGAGCCTATTGGTACAACAGCTAAATAAGCTAGCAGGATTAGTCGAAAGTTGATAGTGAACTGAGATTTGGCGTGCGATCGGGCTAATTAAATTCGTGCTCAATTAGTGATACGATAGTACTTTCGTACGCTAAATTGGTCATGGCAAAAAACAAGTTGGTAGCACCATTTTTAAAATGGGTAGGAGGTAAACGACAAATAATGCCGGAGATCGAGCAGCATTTACCGAAGGGAATCAAGACATATATTGAACCCTTTATTGGCGGAGGTGCTGTACTCTTTCATCTCCAGCCTAAAAATGCGATTATCAATGACTTCAATTCTGAACTTGTCAATGTTTATCGGGTGATTAAGGACGATCTTGAAGATCTGATTGTAGATTTACAACAGCACAAAAATGAATCAGATTACTTCTATGAAATACGTGCTTTGGATA
This sequence comes from Chamaesiphon sp. 341R_metabat_111, assembly GCA_025351825.1. Taxonomy (GTDB): domain Bacteria; phylum Cyanobacteriota; class Cyanobacteriia; order Cyanobacteriales; family Chamaesiphonaceae; genus Chamaesiphon. The sequence goes on from JANXVE010000066.1 coordinate 35,344, forward strand.
GAACAAAAGCATTTGAAAAATTGACTGATGTAGAGAGAGCCTCAAGAATTATCTACCTAAACAAGACTTGTTACAACGGATTGTATCGGGTGAATAACTCTGGTGAATTTAATTCACCGTTTGGAAAGTACAAAAATCCAAATATAGTAAATGAACCAACGCTCAGGGCTGTAAGCTCTTACCTTAATTCTAACGATATTCGGATTGAAAACACTGATTATGAAACAATCTTGAAAGCAGCAGACAAAAATTCTTTTGTATATTTAGATCCCCCCTATCATCCTGTTTCTGGCAGTGCTAACTTTACTGGATATATCCAAGGTGGATGGAATGAGTCCGATCAAATTAGATTAAAAGAAGCGTGCGACAGGCTAACTAGACAAGGCATTAAATTTATGCAATCTAATTCTTGCGTGGATTTTATCAAAGATCTCTATTCAGAGTATCAGATTCATATCATCAAAGCCAATCGTGCCATAAATTCAGATGGTGAAAAACGAGGTGAAGTAGAAGAAGTCTTAATAGAGAATTATGAGCGAGTCTAAAAATGATTCAGCCTGGGGAAAACTATTTGAAAAGTATCAGATATTAGCTCGGCTAGAAAATTCAGATTATTTCTCAATATCATCTAGAGAGATAAAGGAATTTCGAGAAGCTAGATTGATGACAAAATTTGACCATCGATCGCAGATGCCCAAAATATTCAACGATAACAAACTATCCATCTTACCAGTGTCCAGGGGTGACTATATTATTGGTAGATTTGAGACGTTTCATAATTTCACTCAAGTTAAAGATAAGATTGAAACGAAGAAGATAAATTTTCCTACTTTCATAGAAAGTTTGAATCCTGAAGATATCACAAGTGAGGCAACTGCAATAAATTGTGCATTTATATCGGGCATCATTCAAGACTTTACAGGTGAATCTGAATTACATCCAACAATAAGCGGTCGGATGAGTTCACTATCTTTTGACTTCAACATTGATATGGATGCAGAGAAAAAATTGCTTCGCGTAAAAGCTTGTAATTCTCAAATTGAAATTGATGGGGGATATGAAGGTGATGACTCTCTAATTATAATTGAGGCGAAAAATGATATATCTGACGATTTTATTGTGAGGCAGTTATTCTATCCATACAAATTATGGATAGAAAAAGTAACAAAAAAGGTACGCCCTGTCTTTCTGGCATATACCAACGGTGTTTTTCATCTAAGAGAATATATTTTTTCAGACAGAGATCACTATAATTCGATCCAACTTGTCAAGCAAAAAAGATATGAGATTCAAGAAGAAAGCACTATAAATATTGAAGTTATTCAAAAAATCTTAGCCAGCATTGTAATAAAGAAAGAGCCAGTCGTTGCTTTCCCGCAAGCAGATTTATTTCCACGCATAATTAATTTATGCGAACTTTTAAAACAGAAGTTTATATTGAACAAAGAAGAGATAACCCAAGAATATGATTTTAGTTGGAGACAAGCAGGCTATTATTCTGATGCTGCTATCTATCTAGGTCTAATAGAGCGTAAGCAGGAAAACGGAATGTCGGTGTATCAACTATCGGAAAGAGGGCTGGAGTTATTTGGACTTTCTATTTTTGATAGAAAAATTAAATTAATTGAATCGATCTTAGGCCATACAATTTTTCATAAGACTTTGGATTTATACTTTAGTAAAGGGAATATCCCAAGCAAAGAAGAAATCATCGAAATGATGCGTAAGGCTGATTTGCATAATGTAAAGTCTTCCGAGACTTACAAGCGAAGATCTTCAACAGTTAGTGCTTGGATTAAATGGATCGTAAGTCTTGTTGAAGAATAAGTGAATTAGACCCCCGTGATTTGTTAAACTGGACTAGGCTCTGGGTTGACGTTGACTCCCATAGACTTCGATCTTGCTTTCCCACGGTGACATGTATGCTAGACGTAAAGCCGATTATGGCTCAACAATCGATGGTAACTTCTACCCACTATCCAGTGATGGTGATTGGTGGAGCAGAAGACAAGGTGAATGGCTGTGGTATCTTAGCAGCCTTTTTTGAGAGTGCGGGTGGGAAAAAAGCAACAATCGGCATCGTCCCCTGCGCCTCCCAAGAACCTAGCGTTGTGGGCGACAGATATTACCAAATCTTCAAAGGGATGGGTGCCAAACAAGTGCAGATCCTCGATATTCGACAGCCGAAAGAATGCGATGAATCTCGCTGGCTGAGTACATTAGCCGACTGTACGGGTATTTTCTTTACTGGCGGCGATCAGATGCGTCTGTGTGACTTGCTGGGTAGTAGTAAGTTTATGGCAGCGATTCAAGCGCGAATTCAATCTGGCGATCTTGTCTTTGCTGGCACTAGCGCGGGGGCAGCAATTGTGGGGGAACGGATGATTTCTGGGGGAATTAGTGGCGAATCGCCAAATCGATCGTTAGTAGATTTAACTGACGGCTTGGGTATTTTCCCAGAACTACTGGTAGATCAACATTTTCACAACCGCAATCGGATGGCAAGATTGATGAGTGCGATCGCGGCTAATCCTGATAAATTAGGGATTGGGATCGATGAGGATACCTGTGCGGCTTTTAGCGATGATGGCACTTTTGAAGTCCTCGGGAAGGGCACGATTACGATTATCGATCCAGGTAAATTAAGCCATACAAATTATTTAGATTCCAGCCAAACTTCACCCCTGAGTCTGCATAATCTCACCGTACATTTATTGAGTCAAGGCGATCGATATGACTATCAAACTCGCACTGTAATTTCAAATCATGGCTAAAGATCTATTTCATCAAGTCGTCAAAGATGCACTGATTAAAGATGGCTGGAATATTACCCACGATCCTTTTCCTGTGGACTATGGAGATGTTCAGATGCAGATCGATTTGGGTGCCCAAAGGCTGTTGGCGGCAACCAAAGATCGATCGATTATCGCAGTAGAAATCAAAAGTTTCGTCAGACCTTCGGCCATTTCTGAATTTCATACTGCTGTTGGTCAGTATCTCAACTATCGACGGGCACTACGCGCTCAAGAACCAAATCGAATTTTATATTTAGCAGTCCCGAAACAAACCTACGATGAATTCTTTCGACTCAGATTCATCGAAGAAGGGATCGAAGAATATCAAATATATTTACTTGTATATGATGTAGAAGAACGGAGCATAATCAAGTGGAAAAAATAAGTAACTATCGCCAAATCATTCAAGAGACTCTCACCGCCCATAGCCAAATTCAACCTGCTTATGGTGAGATTGAAATGGGGCTGTTATTTGACACAGCCCGCGATAGATACCAGGTGCTTCGAGCTGGTTGGTTGCAAAAAAAACGGGTATATGGAGTGTTAATTCATATCGATCTTAAAGGTGAAACTATCTGGATTCAATATGATGGTACCGAAGTTGGAGTTGCTAATGAATTAGTCGAACAAGGCATTCCCAAGGAGGATATTGTGCTGGCATACCATTCTGAGTTTATTCGTCAGTATGATGGTTTTGCGGTGGGATAGGACTATAGCGTCTGCTCTGCTAGTGTATCCGCCGATACAGAATACGTGATTTGATTTGAAATTTACTTAGGGTAAGATCTTTTTGAGCCATTTGCTTTAGCATCGCAAGGTAAGATTAAATTTCAGGTTGTTATTGACTTTTGTTCGATCGGCTAGAACTTCCTCCATCATTATGAAAATCCTCCAAACTCAAACGCTGCGCGGCCCTAATTATTGGAGCATTCGTCGATCGAAGCTGATTATCGTGCGGTTGGATTTGGAGGATCTAGCAGACACGCCTTCTGATGCTATTCCTGGCTTTTACGATAGTCTAGTGGCGGTTTTGCCTAGCTTGGAGGAGCACTATTGCTCGCCTGGATGTAAGGGGGGCTTCCTCAGTCGGGTGCGGGAAGGGACGATGATGGGGCATATCATCGAGCATGTGGCTTTGGAGTTGCAAACCTTGGCGTGGATGCCTGTGGGGTTTGGACGCACTCGTGAGACTGCTACTCTGGGCACTTATCAGGTGGTGGTTGAGTATCAGCTCGAAACAGCGGGGCGATATGCGATGAGGGCTGCGCTGCGGTTGTGTGAGAGTATTATTGAGGCGGGGACGTATCCCCAAGCTGAACTAGAAAAGGATTTGGCGGATTTAGTCAAAATGCGGACGGATGCGGCATTGGGCGCGAGTACGGAGGCGTTGGTAAAAGAAGCCCAAACGATGGGGATTCCCTGGATTCATCTGGAGTCGTGCGACATTTTTCAGCTTGGCTATGGTAAACATCAAAAGCGGATTCAGGCAGCTCTGACTTCGCGCACCAATATTCTGGGGGTGGAGCTGGCTTGCGATAAGGAAAAAACCAAGAAAATCTTGGCAGGGATGGGCGCACCCGTGCCCTTGGGGATGACGATTTATTCGTTTGGTGAATTAGAGGATGCGATCGACAGGCTTGGTTATCCGATCGTGATTAAGCCGTTAAATGGCAATCACGGGAGGGGAATTACGATCGATATTAAGGATTGGGAGCACGCGGGCATCGGTTACGACAGGGCGCGGGAGATTTCCAAGGGCGTGATTGTCGAGCATTTCTACCAGGGTAGAGATCATCGGATTTTGGTTGTCAATCATCAGGTGGTGGCGGTAGCGGAACGGGTGCCCGCCCATGTGGTGGGGAATGGGGTGGACACGATTGCGGCATTAGTCGATCTCGAAAACCAAGATCCGCGTCGGGGTGAAGGTCATGATAATATGTTGACCAAAATCGAGCTGGATGATTCAACTGCGGAAATGTTGAACAATCACGGTTTTAGTCTGAGTACGATTTTGCGATCGGGTGAGGTTTGTTATCTGCGAGCGACTGCTAATCTGAGTACGGGTGGGATTGCGATCGATCGGACTGATGAAATCCACCCCGATACTGTCTGGCTAGCCGAACGGGTATCGCGGATTATCGATCTAGATGTTGCTGGCATCGATGTAATTACCACCGACATTACCAAAACTCTGGCTGAAGTGGATGGCACGATTGTCGAAGTCAATGCTGCACCTGGCTTGCGGATGCATATCTCACCCTGTGAAGGGGTGGGGCGGAATGTGGCTGCGCCGATTCTCCAAATGCTATTTCCCGCTGGAACGACGACGCGGATTCCAATTGTGGCAATTACAGGTACAAATGGTAAAACTACTACCACGCGGCTGATTGCCCATATTTTTAGTCAGGTATACGATAGCGTCGGTTTTACCACCACTGACGGGATCTATATCGGCGATCGATTAATCGAAAAAGGCGATACTACCGGACCCCAAAGTGCCCTGATGATTCTCCAAGATCCGACGGTGGATATTGCGATCTTAGAGACTGCCAGAGGCGGGATATTGCGATCGGGTTTGGCGTTCCAGCACTGCGATGTCGGGGTAGTATTAAACGTCGCTGCCGATCATTTAGGTTTAGGTGATATCGAAACGATCGACCAATTAGCCAGAGTCAAAGGCGTAATTGCTGAAACCGTCCATCCCGATGGTTATGCAGTGCTAAATGCCGATGATGAGCGAGTTGCCGCGATGGCAAAAGATGTGCCTGGAAAAGTCGCTTACTTCTCGATGGATGCGGACAATCCATTAGTCCGCTCCCACGTCCAACGGGGTGGAATAGCCGCCGTTTACGCCGATGAATACATCACAATCTTGCAACAGGATTGGGTACACCGGATCGAAAAAGTCGATCGTGTCCCCCTCACCCTCGGCGGACGGGCACCATTTATGATTGCCAACGCCCTAGCTGCCTGTCTAGCCGCCTTTGTCCAAGGCGTGAACGTCGAACACCTTCGCGCCGCTTTACGCAGCTTCAAAGCCTCTGTCGCCCAGACTCCAGGGCGGATGAATCTATTTAACATGGGACGATATCACGTCCTGGTAGACTATGCCCACAATCCCGCTGGCTATAAAGCCGTCGGTAGCTTTGTCAATAACTGGACTGGCGCGGCAATTGGGGTAGTCGGGGGACCAGGCGATCGCCGCGATGAGGATCTGATCGAACTGGGTAAGCTGTCAGCCACATTCTTCGATCGAATTATCGTCAAAGAAGATGATGATAATCGGGGTCGCCCCTGGGGAGATACCGCCGAACTCATCGTCCAAGGGATCGAGCAAGTCGTAACTGAAATACCAGTGCCGCACACGATTATGCTCAACGAAGTCGAAGCGATCGAATGGGCACTAGACAATGCGCCAGACAATAGTTTAGTAGCAATGTTTCCCGATAATGTCAGTCGAGCGATCGCGCTGATTATGTCCCGCAATCCAATTTTAGACGATTCAGAAGTGGCGACTTCAGTAGAGTTGAAACCAGATAATTTACCAAAATTAGATCCAGTTTCAGTGAGCAATAACGGCACCTATAAGCTGTCGAATATTTAAATCACATATTCGACGGCTGATGGTTGGTAGCCATTAGTTAGTAGCCTACACCACGAATTTTAGTACTATTTTGAAAATAAATGCTATTCTAATTGCTGCTGTCTACTACTCGCAATAACATGTTAAAAGCTGTTTGGTTGACTAATATCGATAGTCAAGTGATGAACTCTCGCAAAAATCTGGCGGCAGGGATGCAGCGGTTAGCAGGTTTAGGCTTTAACACGATTTATCCGGCAGTGTGGCAACGGGGCTATACTTTGCATCCGAGTGAAGTTGCCAAGCAGTGGACTGGATCTGCTGTACTGCCAAATAGTCCATTTGTCGGGCGAGATGTGTTGACAGAAATTATTGAATTAGCTCGACCATTAAAGATGCGAGTGATTCCGTGGTTTGAATATGGATTGATGGTGCCGCCACAGTCTTCGATCGCCCGTCAAAACAAGGATTTAATCACGCTCGATATCAATGAAACCCCCCAACGAATCATGGGAGCTAATGGTGAATTAGATCCGAATGTTTGGTTGAATCCCTGTCATTTTCGCGTTCGGAAATTCATGGTGGATTTAATTACTGAAGTTGTCAAAAAGTATCCAGTAGCAGGGATTCAGTTGGACGATCACTTTGCCTTCCCTCAAGAGCTAGGTTACGATAAATTTAGTCAAACATTGTTTCAACAAAATAACTTTGGTGAAATCGCCCCGATCGAGCATGATAGTGAAGTCTGGATCGCATGGGGTGCAGAGCGGATGACAGAACTGTTGCAACAGATTGTGAGTGGTGTCAAATCGGTGCGACGGGATTGTATTGTCTCAATTTCACCAAATCCACTGGGATTTTCTCGCTCTCGCTACTTAGCCGACTGGCACAGGTGGCAAGAACTGGGGTTGATGGATGAATTAGTATTGCAAGTTTATCGTGACAAATTAGAAGCGTTTGAACTCGAATTGAGTAAGCCCGAAGTGGTAGCTGCTCGTGCGAAGATTCCTACCTCGATCGGCATTTTGGCAGGCTTGAAAACTCGACCGATTGCTAGCCAAATTATCAAAGAACAAGTCGCCACGATCTATGCCCAGCAATTTGGCGGATTAGCCTGCTTTTTCTACGAAACCTTATTTCACGAACAGCTTGTCCCTACCCCCGTGAGTCGGAGTCAATCGCAACTATCCGATATTTTCAGTTTAGCCCCATTGTCCTAAATAGCCTTGTTGATGTTTGATTCCTTCGAGGGGAAGGGAGTCGGCGATTCTCCAGGGGAGATGGCTCTCCGCCAACGATTGCGATAAGACCGATCCAACGCCTGACCGATCGAAACTGCTATAGTAAACAGTCAGCCTAAATATTTAGGTTTCAAGTTCCCACCCATATTTTAGGAAACCGCAGTGCTCAGAACCGACGTAATTCAAAAAATAATCGACAAGAAAAAAGCCACTAGATATCTAGAAATCGGCGTAAACAATGGCGATAGTTTCTTCCCGATCGAGATCGCTCACAAGGTAGGTGTCGATCCTAGTTTTGCATTTTCCCCAGAGCGTAAGCTAGAGTGGGCTGGTAAAAATCCTTGCAATGTTACCGCCGACTATATCGATGCAACTAGTGATGCTTTCTTTGCCAAGCAGCCAATTGAAAAGTTTGATGTTGCATTTATCGATGGATTACATACTTATGAGCAGTCCTTGCAAGATGTCCTAAATACCCTAGACAATCTCAACGACAATGGCGTAATCGTCATGCACGATTGCAAACCACCCCATGTTCCCGCTGCCTTTCCAGCACCATCACTTCAAGCTGCGATCGATCTAAATATGGGTGCGCCTGGATGGGATGGGATCTGGTGTGGTGATGTCTGGAAGACGATTTGCCACCTCAGAAGCAATCGCAAGGACTTGCGAGTTTTCACGTTAGATTGCGATTTTGGCTTGGGAATAGTAATGAAAGGCAAGCCAGATATCGATCTAAATTTGACCAAGGAAGCATTAGATAAAATGACTTTTGCTGATATTGAAGCAGGTATTAAAAACGGCACCGAAAATTTTCTCAATCTAAAAGATGAAAGCTATTTGTTTGAATTTTTAGAAACAATTTAAACACAAGTTGTTTGACTCGATCGATACATAAAAGATGACTGGTGGGCAGTGCCTACCCTACACTATCTGTTTAGCTATCAACGATCGACGATCGACTAATTTACCCACGCGCCGATATTTTTTATGAAGATGGCATTTGTCGCAGGTGGTTATATTCCGACACCACCTGCATCTAGTTCGATTCTAAATCTAATTCAAGAATACAAATTCCACTCAGAAAAAAATGGGCATCAGGTAGATATTTTTAACGATCCAGATGTTGGGCAGACAATCGCCACAATTAATGCTGGTAACTATGACTTTGTACATCTCCATGCAGGTGGCTTTGTCAGTGAATTTAATCAATATCTCCAGCAGAGATTTTGCTTTACTTCTCACGCCGGACATCTATTTCAATTGGATCGGTGGGATGACGTATTTAAGCAAGAATTTCAAGGCTATTTGCAAGCTCCAGGGATTATTGCACTATCGCCAGCATCAAAAAAGCTCTTTGTCGATGCTGGTTATACAGGCTATATCTCTACCCAAATTAATGGCGTCGATCCGACTAAAGTCAATTACCAACAGCAAGGAAATGGTAAAGCTATTTGTCTAGGATGGATTCAACCTCGAAAACAACAAAGGTTGTTATCTAAAATCTTAGATGGCAAAATTGCGATCGATTTTGTCGGTCCTCTAGACGATCCTGATTTTGTCGAAGGTGAGACGACTAAATATTTGGGGGTATGGAGCCTAAATGATGTTTATCGACGACTGACAGAATATAGCTGTTTGGTGTTGATTAGTAGCGGTGAAGTTGCGCCACTAGTTGTATTGGAAGCAATGGCGGCTGGTTTGTGTCTAGTTGTGTCCGAATCAGCTAGTGCTAATTTAGCTACCAAAGATTTCATCAAGGTTTTACCCGACAATATCCTCACCGATGCTACTCCGATACATCAACAAATTGTGAATGATTCGATCGCCCAATTAATTAAATGCAATCATTCATATCGTCAAGAAATTGTAGATTATGCTAAAGAGACTTTTGATTTTAGGCATATTATCAGCAATTACGATCGAATCATTCACGAGTTTATCAATCTTCATTAAATCCAATCATAATGTCCTGGCAATCGATCGAAGTAATTAGTTTCTACTGTGATTTTACCGTTTGAGGATCGATTATCAAAAATTGGTGGATGAAAAACTATGGTGAAGACAAAAACCCGACTTCTTCAAGAAGTCGGGTTTTTAGCAGCTTATCTCTAAAAGTTTAGCGTCTGGCTAATTTTTTGTTGATTTTGCGTAACCGAATCGATAGCGGTGTGACTTCTACCAATTCATCACCATTGATATACTCTAGAGCGCGTTCTAGGGTCATATCGATCGGTGTTTTGAGCTGTACTAGTTCTTCCCCACCAGAGGCACGGTGGTTAGTCAATTGCTTGCTCTTACAGATGTTTAGTTCGAGATCCTGGGGACGATTGTTTTCGCCGACGATCATCCCTTTATAGACCTTTGTACCAGGCTTGATGAAGAAGGTCCCGCGATCTTCTGCACCCATCAGCGCGTAGTCAGTAGCCGTACCTTCTTCAAACGAAATCAGGACACCATTCCGACGGGCGGAGATGTCACCGCAGGCTGGACGATATTCGAGGAAGCTGTGATTCATGATCCCAGCACCACGAGTCATCCGCATGAATTCACCTCGGAAACCAATCAAACCACGGGCGGGAACGACGAATTCAAGGTTGGAACGACCGTTTGCGCCTACTACCATATCTTGCATTTCACCCTTGCGCTGACCGAGACGTTCGATACAGCTACCGACGGCTTCTTCAGGGACATCGAGGGCAAGCAATTCAAATGGTTCGCACTTTTGACCGTTTAGTTCACGGTAGATTACCTGCGGTTGGGAAACTTGGAATTCAAATCCTTCCCGACGCATATTCTCAATCAGGATACCGAGGTGAAGTTCTCCACGTCCAGCTACCGCAAATTTGTCGGCTTCGTCGGTTTCTTCCACCCGCAGAGCCACGTTAGTTTCCAACTCGCGGAAGAGTCTGTCGCGGACTTGGCGAGAGGTGACACTCTTACCTTCTGTACCTGCAAATGGGGAATCATTGACGCAGAAAGTCATTTGCAAAGTAGGTTCGTCTACTTTGATCATGGGTAGAGCTGTTGGCTCGTTGGGGCAAGTGATCGTTTCACCGATGTTGGCATCGGCAAAACCAGTTACTGCCACGATATTACCAGCAGTTGCACTAGCGATTTCGACTCGCTTTAGTCCATCGAAGCCCAAGAGTTTGGTAACTCGTGCTTTAACGATCGAACCGTCCTCTTTAATCAGCGCAGCTTGTTGACCCATATTGATGGTGCCATTGTGAATCTTGCCAATCACAATCCGGCCCAGATAATCAGAATAATCGAGGGTGGTTACTTGCAGTTGCAAGGGCTTCTCCGCATCACCAATTGGAGGTGGAACATGGCGTAAGATCGCCTCAAACATGGGCACCATGTCGGTACCTTTGGTTTCCATTGTGTTCTGGGCATAGCCAGCCATACCGGAAGCAAATAGGTGAGGGAAGTCGCACTGATCGTCATCTGCACCGAGTTCGAGGAAGAGGTCTAGCACTTTGTCTACGGCGACGTGGGGTGATGCTAGTTCCCGATCGATCTTGTTGACTACCACAATCGGGCGTAAACCCTTTTCTAGGGCTTTCTTCAGTACGAACCGAGTTTGAGGCATCGGGCCTTCATTGGCATCCACAATCAAGATACAGCCATCAACCATGCCCAATACCCGCTCGACTTCACCACCGAAGTCCGCGTGTCCAGGGGTATCGATAATATTGATTAGCGTCTCTTTGTACTTGACTGCGGTATTCTTGGATAAAATTGTGATTCCACGCTCGCGTTCGATGTCGTTGGAGTCCATCACACAAATAGGCACGTCTTCCCCTTCGCGGAAAACACCGGATTGTTTCAAAAGTGCATCAACAAGGGTGGTTTTACCGTGATCTACGTGAGCGATGATAGCTACGTTACGAATGGGAATGCTCATAAATTGTGGAGTTAAAACTCTAATTGTCTCGATCGAGATTTACTAAAATTTGTAAATATCTGTTAATATTCTACCCGATCGTGGGCATTCTTGTTGGTTCGGATTCCAACTGGATCGCGTAGATTTACCCCACCCAACCTCCCCTTAGAAAGGGGAGGAGCAGGTTATAAGTGGGACTCTTGTCCCATAGAGGAGCAGGTAATGAGTGGGACTCTTGTCCCCTCCCCTTTCCAAGGGGAGGGTTAGGGTGGGGTAAATCTACGCATCATCTCAAACGAACTTGTGTATACGCAGTACCTCTCCCAAGCGGGGATTTTGCTAGATACTATGCGAGATTGACTAGTCCTCGATCGATTATTTCGCCCTTACTATTCATGCCTGTGAGCAGAATCTGGTCTTGGTAAACTTCGACGACACCGAAGCTGTGGACACTTTGGGCGAAAGCTGTCCAGCTTTGCGGCTTAACTGGGTATAGACCCGCGCCACCACCGCCGCAGACCATATAGGTGGTACCGTCGATCGGATTCGATCGTTGATAATTGTGATCGTGACCGTTGATCCACAGCCGGACGTTGTGTTTTTTCAAGATCGGGGTGACAGCGGTTTTCATCGCCTGATTGACTTCATACACCCCAGCGGAGTAGATGTTGTGATGTCCATAGACGATATTCCATTTAGCTTTACTAGCTGCCAATGCTCGATCGAGCCAGTCTAATTGTTTCAATCGTTCGGGCGATTCGATCTTAATTAAATCGTTAGTATTTAAGACAAAAAATCTCACATCGCCTTGACCATGCATGTAGTACCGCTGACCCTTCATATTAAACTCAGGATAGGCAACCTGGAGATCGCCATTCATGCTCCGCACGTCATGATTGCCCAAGGAAGCATAAAACTTTACGCCCCGTTGGAGTAAGTCCTGATAGGGAACAGTAAAAACTGGTTTAATCTTGGTGAACTCGCCGTTGGTGTAGATATTATCACCAGCTAAGAGGACGGTATCGAACGGATTTTTCTCATGATACTGCGCCAGTGCGCGACCGACAGCATATTGATTGACACTGCCCGTGCCTGTATCTGCCAGCACCGCAAATCGCTGTAATAACTTAGATGTGGGAATCGCAACTGCGGCTACTCGATCGGTAAAATTAAAACCATCAAGGAGTAATTTACCTACCCCAGCTACTCCTAAGCCAGTCAAGCCAGCTCCAATTAAAAATTGACGACGGTTAGTACTCATAAATTTTGGTGATTTGTAATGGGCTGACCTAGATTAAAGATGATAAATTAGAGAGAAGTGAAACTATCCCTACTGCAATGGCACCCCGATCGAGGACAGGTAAACTAATGCAAGGATTGTTCGGGCGGTTTGGGAAAAAGCAGCCAGAGCAGCCAGCCGTCTCTGCTGCATATTCACGCCATAACAGTACTCAATCCCAGACCGAAATTGATGACAGGGAGTTTCCGAGCGCGAATAGATTTGATGATGATGAGGAAACCAATTGGGATGATGCCGAAACATTGGCTGATGAAAATAGCCCTATTGTCTATGCTCAACCGATTGTACCAGTAGTCGCACCACTACCAATAAGTACGACTCCAGATATCGAAGAGTGGGATGAGGCTCTTCCCGCCGCCACCGTTAAAAATAGCAATATTCAGGAAGTGCGTCGCAGCAAAAAAACACCTGTACTGACTACATCCACTCCCCAAAATGAAGATGTCTGGGATGATAACCTCCCCAGTCGCAATTTCTCAGCGAGTAGTGGTGTCGATCCCACTCCAGCTAAATCCAGTCAGGTCGTTGGCATAGCCTCTCTGGAAGAGAATCGAGCTATCGGTCTGTGGAATACCCTATTACAGCAATTCCGTCGGTCATTACCCACGCCGCTACGGCAGCTCTCAAACGCGATCCTGACCGCCATTGTGGTGATGTTGGTAACGGTAAGCATCTGGATTATTGATGGCTTATTCGTACTTGGAGTCGATCCCGTTGTCGCGAATCAACCGACAGCAGTTGTGTCCACTCCGGCTGATGTGGTAACTGGCTCGAATGGTAGTCCCGAACAGGCATTTATCGAAGCAATTCAGAGCCAATTGAGCGATATTACCAGCCAATATTCAGACGATTTGATTCAAACTCTGAGTGTCGATATCGCTGGCGGAGCCTCTCCCGTGGAGAATCGCAATTTATTAATTGTGCAGCTCAATCCCAGTTGGTATCAAATTAGTGATAGTGAGCAAGATCGAATCACAGATCGAATGTGGCTTCAAGCCAAGGCAAACAAGTTTAGCAAACTAGAAATCCAAGATGCTCAGGGTGTATCGATCGGTCGTAGTCCGGTAGTCGGCAATCATCCAATTATTTTACAACGAAGACAGGTTAGTTAGGGTTTAGTGGTTTAGCGGTTTAGCGATCGATAGTTCCAGTCTCCCAGTCTTTCAGTCTCCCAGTCTCCCAGTCTCCCCGCTTTCATCCATTCAGCACCGCTCAGTCTAATTTACTCCAACTCTAAAGAAAGTATTATATAGCTGTTTTTGCTAACAATAAGTATTGGATGATAGTAAATAGACGCTGTTAGAAAAAAGGGTTGGTATTTATGCTACTCACCACATTGTTGAAATCTATTCGTAACAGCAAAAAACTGTGGTTCGTTAGTGGATCGATCGCAATCCTGGCGACCATTGTTGGTGGTAGTACTACGGTAGCAGATGTTCCCAGTAGACTGAGCGGAACTCCGGCTACTAATGGAGTATACCTATATGGTGAATCCGATCGACCAGAAACGATCGGCAAAGAATATATTATTTTTGAGCGGACTGGCAACAAAACTGTCGGGGCTTTTTATCTACCTCGATCGGAGTTTAATTGTTTCAAGGGACAGTTTCAAGGATCGCGACTAAATGTGACTCTAACAGATGCATTCGATCGACAAAAGTACAATTTCAGCCTAAATCTTAATCCTCGTGGTTTGACAGCCAGCAAATCACAGATGATGGGCGAACCCACCTATCAACCACTTGGTAAAATTAGCGATAACGATCGGCGAATTTTGAATGATTGTAAACGTCAACTGCCAAATTAGGAATTTTCTAGCATTAGCCTAGTCGATATCGATCGATTTGGGCTTTTGTTTATCATTCGATTCGTTGGGATTACTAGTAGGGGTAAATCCGGCTTGCTTCTGTAACCATGTTTTGACAGGATCGTCAGTCAGATTCAGTCGGAGCGCGCCAGAAATAAAACCACTGCAAAAAGCAACTGGTTCCTTTGCTAGTTCCTTGAGAATAGGTGTCAGTTCGTTCAAAAGCATAAAATTT
>JANXVE010000150.1 GCA_025351825.1 Chamaesiphon sp. 341R_metabat_111
CAACCTCAACGGATTCAACTTCAACCAATCAGTTGTAGATGCACAAGGACATGGCATCAACACCTGGGCTGACATCATCAACCGTGCCAACCTCGGTATGGAAGTAATGCACGAAAGAAATGCACACAACTTCCCACTCGATTTAGCTGCTGGTGAATCTACTCCTGTTGCTTTGACTGCTCCTGCTATCAACGGTTAGTAACCAACTGATTTAGCGAGAAATGAAAACCCCTCACATGGTGAGGGGTTTTTTGTTACATTACTGAATTGAAGCTGTTCACGAGGTTTAGCGAAACAGAAGAGACAGTGTTAGTTCTCTTCGAGCTAAAGACTGTTGCGGAAGAGGCAAGTGATGCCTGCTCTTGGCTTAGTAGTTTACAATTGAAGGTACCAACTGCCCAACCAGATATATCTGCCTCTCTATCCATATTGTTAATGGTTTCTAATTGGCAGCGGAGCATCGAAGAAATCTTCTCAACTTGGAACCTGCCTTAATGAGTAATCCACAAATACAAGATCTTGCAACTCGTACGAAATCGATCGATCGAAGGTACTCATTCAAAATCTAACTAATTCGTGGACTGGAATTAGTAAAAAGCCTGGAGTCGTGGGCGGCGATGCTTGTATTGCTGGGACTAGAATACCTGTATGGGATCTGGTTGAGTACCGACGGATGGGAGCAAGCGATCTAAAAATCCTCGAAGCATATCCTCAGCTTACCGCAAAGGATCTTTATCATGCTTGGGTTTATGCTGATGCGTTCTCCGCTGAAATGAATGCAGCAATCGAGGCTAACGAGGCAGCATAAATGGTGCCGCTATATGCTGATGAGCAATTTCCGTTGCCAGTAGTAACAGGATTGCGAGAGAAGGGTTATGATATTTTGACTGTGCAAAATGCGGGTAATGCAAATCAAGGAATTCCTGATGAGGATGTTTTAGCATTTGCAACTAGTCAGAATCGGGCTGTAATTACTCAAAATCGTAAAGATTTTATTCGGCTACATAATCAAGGTTTGAACCAAGTAGGAATTGTCTCTTGTAGTAAAAACTTAGATTGGGATAGTTTTGCAACAGAGATCGATCGAGTATTATCTATCAGAGATTCAATCGCAGGTGAAGTTGTCAGAGTAACTCGCCCTGCAAGGTAGAGCCGATCGAACTCCTTCTCTTTGAAGTGTAATGATGGATGAAATTATCGATTCTGCTTACAAGCTCTTTGTTATTGCTGAAGCCAAAAATGGCACAATAGAGAGATAGCGAATATACTGCCATCCTTATCTAAAATCCTATGTCTGCTCTCAAACTCAGTGGTGCCGAGATTCGTCAAGCCTTCCTCGATTTTTATAGCCAGCGGGGACATCAGCCGTTGCCGAGTGGTTCGTTGGTACCGGAAGATCCGACGGTGTTGTTGACGATCGCGGGGATGTTACCATTTAAGCCGATATTCTTGGGTCAACGTCAGCCCGATTTTCCCCGTGCGACGACTTCCCAGAAATGTATCCGCACCAATGATATCGAGAATGTGGGGCGGACGGCGCGGCATCATACGTTTTTTGAGATGTTGGGCAATTTTAGCTTTGGGGACTATTTTAAGGAACAGGCGATCCACTGGGGTTGGGAAATCTCGACGCAGGTATTCAATCTACCCCCTGAGCGGTTGGTTGTCAGCGTATTTGAGGATGACGATGAGGCTTTTGCGATCTGGCGCGACAAAATTGGCGTGAATCCCCTGCGAATTAAGCGATTGGGCACGGATGATAATTTTTGGGTATCGGGGCCGACGGGGCCTTGTGGGCCATGCTCTGAGCTTTATTATGATTTCCATCCCGAATTGGGGAATGAGCATATCGATTTGGAGGATGACAGCAGATTTATTGAATTTTATAATCTGGTGTTCATGCAGTACAACCGCGATGTTGATGGCAATCTCACGCCGCTAGCAAACAAGAACATTGATACGGGGATGGGTTTGGAGCGGATGGCGCAAATCCTTCAATGTGTGCCGAATAATTATGAGACGGATCTGATTTTTCCGATCGTTCAAACTGCGGCGGAAATTGCGGGGATTGATTATTTTAGTAGTGATGAAAAAACCAAAACTTCATTAAAGGTAATCGGCGATCACGTTCGGGCGGTTGTACATATGATCGCAGATGGAATTCGGGCTGAAAATACTGGGCGGGGTTATATTTTACGGCGGTTGATTCGGCGGGTAGTGCGACATGGGCGGTTGATTGGCATCGATGCTGAATTTATAACCAAGGTAGCGGAGAGTGCGATCGAGATGTCGGAAGTTGCGTATCCTAATGTGCGGGACAAAGCTGAGAAGATTAAGGCGGAACTTCAGCGAGAGGAAGTTCAGTTTCTAAAAACATTGGGGAATGGGGAGAAGTTACTGGCGAATATTATCGCCGACGCGCTCAGTCAGGGTGTGAAGGAGATTTCGGGGACGGATGCGTTTACGCTATTTGATACTCATGGTTTCCCGCTAGAATTGACTCAGGAAGTCGCCGAAGAACAGGGTTTGACTGTTGATGAAACTGGATTTAATACCGAGATGGAAATTCAGAAAATTCGATCGCGTGGTGCGGTAGAATCGATCGATCTCACGGTTCAAGGTTCTTTAGATACCCTCGCAAATACAATTCAGGCAACTGATTTTATCGGCTATCATCAGTCGAATAGTATCGCTCAAGTAGTGGCATTGTTATTAGATGGTGAAGTTTGCGATGAAGTAAATACTGGTGCGAATGTCCAAATTGTTTTAGATAAAAGTCCCTTTTATGCCGAATCTGGTGGACAAGTTGGCGATCGAGGTTACATCTCAGGTGAGAATTCATTAGTCAGTATTGATGATGTCAAGAAAGAGTCAGCTTTCTTTGTTCACTTTGGGACGATCGAGCGCGGAAGTTTGCGAGTCGGCGATACAATTACCGCCCAAATCGATTCTGGTTCCCGTCGTCGCGCTCAGGCAAATCATACGGCAACTCACCTACTCCAAGCAGCACTGAAAAAGCTCGTCGATCCTGAGATTTCTCAAGCAGGTTCATTAGTTTCATTTGATAGATTGCGGTTTGATTTTAACTGTCCCCGCGCCCTTACTCCTGCGGAAGTTCAACAGGTAGAAGAGTTGGTAAACAACTGGATTACTGAAGCACATGCGGCAGATATTGAAATCATGCCGATCGCCTCAGCTAAGGCTAAAGGTGCCGTAGCCATGTTTGGTGAAAAATATGGCGATGAAGTCCGTGTTATCGATTTTCCTGGGGTATCGATGGAATTGTGCGGGGGCATTCATGTAAGTAATACTGCCGAAATTGGCGCGTTTAAAATCATCAGTGAAGCGGGAGTAGCTGCGGGCGTACGGCGAATCGAAGCTGTGGCGGGTAATGCAATTTTAGACTATCTCAATGTGCGGGATAAAGTAGTCAAAGAATTGAGCGACAGGTTTAAAGCTAAACCCGAAGAAATCCTCGATCGGATCTCGACAATGCAAGCTGAACTTAAAGCCAATCAGAAGCAACTAGAGACAGTTAAGGGTGAATTGGCGATCGCTAAATCAGCACAATTACTAACTCAAGCCCAAACTATTGGCGAGTTTAAAATCATCATCGCCGAACTGGGTGATGTCGATGCTAATGCCCTCCAAACTGCGGCGGAACGGTTGTTAAATAAACTCGGTGAAGGTGCGATCGTATTAGCATCGATTCCCGAACCGGATAAGGTTAGTTTGGTGGCTGCTTTTAGTAAGGGGGTAAATGCAAAAGGTTTACAGGCTGGGAAGTTTATTGGTAATATCGCGAAGATTTGCGGCGGTGGTGGCGGTGGGCGACCGAATTTGGCTCAGGCTGGGGGACGGGATGCGAGTAAGGTAAAGGAGGCTTTAGGGGTGGCTAAGGCGGAATTGGAGAGTGGCTTGGGTTAGTTATTTTGGATCGGTTACTTACTGAATCGTTGGCATAGCCGTGCCCAGAGGTAATCGGTTGAATGAAACTAGGGCATCTAGGATACGGGAATAGTGAACAGGCACAGAGTAAATGCCTCTGTCCATTCGACAACGGCACCATAGGTATCTCCCGTGTGCCCACCTAATTTGTGGTGAAAATAGTAGCCGACTGAAGCTCCAATCACTGCACTAGCGACGGATCTCAATCCAATCTCTAACCAGTTTGCGGGTTGTAGATAAACCTGACACCCAGTCACTGCAAAAACGAATCCTAGCCCTAGCAGCAGGTCTTGAGGTAATCTGAGTCCTTGACGATGAAATGCGCCCTTTCCCTGCGGTTTGAGATAGGGATATAGCGAAATCGCCAGGACTTGACCCCAGCGACTCCAGCCAGCAACTAATGATAAGATCCAGATTCGATCGGCAGTAATTTCCGCCAGGGCACAAGTCTTGAGTACGATGATTACTACCGCCACCATTGCCCCAAACGCCCCTGTAACGCTGTCCGTCATCACTGTTAATCTGCGTTCGGGATCCTGAACTGCCAGCCCATCAGCGGTATCCATTGCCCCATCCAGATGCAATCCTCCCGTCCACCAGATCCACAATATCACGATCGCACCCGATCGAGTTAAGATGGGCATCTGTAGCCAATCTAAGCCTAGATCTACTAAGCCCAATCCTCCACCGACAAGTAGCCCAATTACAGGTGCCCAGCGGGCAATGCGGGTGAAGTCTAACTGAAAGTTAGTCGGAATCGGGCAGCAGGTATAAAAGGCGAGAGCAGCCAGAAGTGAGTTGAAATTGTTGAGTAAGAACACAAATATTTAATGAAGACGAAGAAACAATTTGGACAACACTGGCTGCGAAATGAACAGGTACTCGATCGAATCATAGCAGCAGCCAAGATCGCCCCGACCGATCGGATTCTCGAAATTGGCCCAGGTACGGGCATCCTCACGCGGCGACTGATTTCGACGGCGAGTGCGGTGGTGGCTGTGGAGATCGATCGAGATTTGTGTGCGTTGCTGGTCAAAAAGTTAGGGAATGTAGACAACTTTTTATTGTTGGAAAATGACTTTCTAGGTTTAGATGTCGATAGTGTTTTAAACGACTTCCCGAAGTTCCAAAATGCGAATAAAGTCGTTGCTAATATTCCTTACAATATCACTGGGCCGATTCTCGAAAAGCTGCTTGGAAACATTGTTCGCCCTAATCCGAAACCATTTGATTCGATCGTCTTATTAGTTCAAAAAGAAGTCGGCGAGAGACTATATGCCAAACCAGGTACTAAAGCCTTCGGAGCATTATCAATTCGGGTTCAGTATTTAGCGCACTGTGAATTAATTTGTCCTGTTCCTGCCCGTGATTTTTCACCACCACCAAAAGTTGATTCTGCTGTAATTAGACTCACACCCAGAAGACTAGACATAGAACCCAATAGCCCAAAAGTATTAGATAACTTAGTCCGATTAGGATTTGGTTCTCGACGAAAAATGTTGCGTAATAATTTGCAAGGAGCAATCGATCGAGAAGCAGTAACTGAGCTACTAATATCGATGGCTATTAATACTGAAGCCCGTGCTGAAGATCTCAGTATCGAACAGTGGATTCAGTTATCGAACTTGGTAGGCGATCTGAAAATAGTACCAAAGGAGAATGACGAAATCGATTAATATTTATTAGCAATACTTTCAACTGCTTTTTTTAATTTTGGTAAGTAATTATCTACGATATCCCAGATTCGATTAAGATCGATCCCATTCAGATAGTCATGGACTAACACGTTTCTAAACCCTGATAAAGCGCGCCAATCAACATCTGTCATTGTTTGCTTCAATTCTTCTGATAATCGCTGAGTTGATTCAGCCATCGTTTGTAGACGACGTAAAACACCATCTTGGATTAAATCGTCACTAATAAATCGCTCCTTATTGCGATCTGTATACTGATTTATTTTTTCGATACAATCCAAAATATGCTGTATATAGACCCGATCTTTGTCCAGATTCATAAAGGTTTTGCCTCTGCTAAGATTCGATCTTTAATCAAATGACTCAATCCTTGTTCTGTCACAATATCTACCTTTCGATCTAGTAAATCTTGTAAGTCCATCAATAAACCGCCTGGAAACCATGCTGAGATTTTGGTTAAATCATAATCAACTAGCAGATCGATATCACTATGCTCTGTTTCTTCACCCCTAGATACAGATCCAAACACTCGCACATTAAATGCTCCATGTTGTGCTGCAACAGCGAGAATATCCTCGCGTTTTTCCTCTAATAATTCCTGTATTTTCATCATCTTTACTTGTTAAATAAAAACTAGCTGAGTACTCAATAATATTTATTAGTAATATCTGAGTGATTCAGCTAGCAAAGAGCAAGGCTTAAGTTCCCATCCAATCAGCCTAATTATCAATTAACTTAAACAGCTACAGCCACAGGCTTTTCACTAAAGAACGCATTGCGGACGGTATCGGCGATCTTGTCGCTGGTTAAACCTAGACTAGCCAATGACTCATCAGGAGTGGCGTGTTCTACCAAGATATCGGGTACGCCAATTCGTTTGATTGGTACCACGACATTGAGATCCATCAATGATTCGGCAATCGCGGAACCGAAACCACCCATCAAACAGCCTTCTTCTACTGTCACCACTTTGCCAATTTTGCGGGCGAGGGGTGCAAAGAGTTCGGTATCTAGGGGTTTTGCAAAGCGGGCATTGATCACCGTTGCGGAGATACCATGCTCATTTAGAAGTTGAGCGGCTTGAAGAGTCGGGTGTACCATCGAGCCGTAGGCAATCATCAGCACATCGTCACCCTGACGAAGGATTTCAGCTTTACCGATCGGTAGTTCTTCCCAGCCTTCTTCCATTAACGGTACACCATAACCATTCCCACGCGGGTACCGCATGGCGATCGGGCCTGCGGTATAGTTAACTCCAGTAACTACCATCCGTTGCAATTCACCCTCATCCTTGGGAGCCATCAGCACCATGTTGGGGATACAGCGTAGATAGGCTATATCATACATCCCTTGGTGGGTAGGACCGTCAGCACCAACGACTCCGGCTCGATCGAGACACAAGAATACAGGTAGCTGTTGAATTGCTGCGTCGTGTACGATCTGGTCGAAGGCGCGTTGCAAGAAGGTGGAATAAATTGCGGCGACTGGACGCATTCCTTCAGTTGCTAAACCAGCGGCGCAGGTAATTGCATGTTGTTCGGCAATTCCGACATCTAAATATCGATCGGGAAATTTCGCCTGAAATTTGTCTAAGCCAGTACCCGCACCCATTGCCGCTGTAATTGCCACTATCTTGGGATTGTGCTTGGCTAGAGTAATTAGGGTGTCTGCAAATACCTTGGAATATGTTGGTGGCTTGGGTTTAGTGGCAGGGGCACTTTTACCTGTGGCTAAGTTAAAGGGAGTTTGAGCATGATAGCCTTCTCGATCCAGTTCGGCGATCTCGTAACCCTTACCTTTCTTGGTGACAACATGCACCATTACTGGCCCAGTGTGTTGATGAGCACCTTCAAAAGTACTAATCAATTCTGCCAGATTGTGACCGTCCACAGGGCCGATATAGGTGAAGCCCAATTCTTCAAATACGGCACCGACTTTAGGAACGGCTAGACGTTTCATCCCTTCCTTCACCCGCGAGAGTTCCGGCGAGATTGTTTCGCCCACAAACGGGATATTTTTTAGCTGCTCTTCGATATTGTCGCTGAGGAACTGAATCGGCGCACTGACGCGGAGTTTATTGAGATAGCGCGGAATCGCGCCCACGTTGGCAGAAATCGACATCTCATTGTCATTTAGCACCACCAGCAGATTGGTTTTGGGCAAATGTCCGGCATGATCGATCGCTTCTAGAGCCATTCCGCCCGTCAGCGCACCATCGCCAATCACCGCTACACATTTAAAATGTTCACCCTTGAGGTCACGGGCGATCGCCATCCCCAGCGCAGCAGAAATGCTCGTAGAAGCGTGTCCCGCCCCAAAGTGGTCAAATTTACTCTCTTTGCGATTGAGATAGCCAGCAATTCCATTCTTCTGGCGGAGCGTGTGAAAACGATTGTATCGACCCGTAATTAATTTATGGGGATAAGCTTGGTGCCCGACATCCCAAACGATTTTGTCTCGATCGAGATCCAAGGTTTGATATAGTGCCAATGTCAGCTCGACAACTCCCAATCCAGGGGCTAAATGCCCACCACTAGCGGCTACTGTCTGAAGATGTTTTTCCCGGATTTCCAGAGCAACCTGCTCTAACTGCCGAACAGATAAACCGTGCAACTGGTTTGGATGGGTAATTTCGCTTAGGTGCATAGCCAGTGTTCCCCGTCTAATACGATTTCGATATATGATTGCCTTCTTTAAGGGTAATTTATTTATCAGGTTTGGGATCGGTAAGTTCTCAGGTTGTAACAGATATCAATGGGAAAGAGCGGGGAGCGTGGCGGCGATGTATTTATTGCTGCAACAGGAGCAGTCGGATGACTATGCAACTGCGACGGTGGAGAGTTTGATATTGTCTTTTTGCTAAATCCTGAAGCGATGCCGCTTTCTTTCTTGGAGATGTGCAAATCTCGGTGGAAAGATGCTTTCTTTGTGATGTACATGTGGGATTCGATTACCTCCGGTACGCTACGCGAACGAGAATCGGAAGTACATGCTGCTGGACTATGTGCCTTATTGCGATTACCTCTGGTAGGCTCCGCCAACGAGTTTTAACCTTTGATAAGGGTGACGCAGCAACACACAGTTTTGATTTCAGACCATTATTTTACTTGGATCTGTATTCAGCTATTCGTAAAGAGACTACGCCAATTAATTACGATCTGTGCTTTATGGGTACCGTTCATTCAGGTCGATACTCGATTGTCAAGAGTGTAAAGGAATGGTGTGATGATAATGAGTTGCGATGCTACTTTTACTTGTACATGCAAAACAAGACTTTTACTATGTTAATAAATTGACTAAGAAAAATGGCGATCCATCGACCGCCTTGGTGGCGCGCTTCGCGATCGGGAGTTGGTTGAAGGATACTTGGATGGGACTGAAAAGCGGTAGCTAGAAAATTGAATCTTACATTTTCTGATATGATAGCGTATGTGCTATCATATCAGCATGGGCGTAAAAATTGTAGTCAATACAAATGTTTTTATCGGCGCGATCGTTAGCGATCGAGGTTTAAATCGCGAACTAATTAGACGTTGCTTGCTTGGTGAATACCAGCCACTCATGGGTAATGCTCTATTTTTAGAGTATGAGTCAGTGATGGAACGGGCCGAAATTATGGCCAGATGTCCACTAAATCGAACTGAAATCTTTGATTTACTAGCGGCTTTCCTGAGTGTAAGTGAGTGGACAAATATTTACTATTCATGGCGACCTAATTTGAGAGATGAAGGCGACAACCACGTAATGGAATTAGCTGTGGCTGGCAATGCCAAGATCGTTGCGACCAATAATATTAGAGATTTTAAAGGGGCGGAACTGATTTTCCCCGATGTCCTAATTCTCACACCAGCGCAAATTATTAGGAGTTAATTTTATGGCAACTTT
>JANXVE010000164.1 GCA_025351825.1 Chamaesiphon sp. 341R_metabat_111
TTATTCTCACTAAACAATCAATCTCAATTTGACTAAAGATATTTAGTCAAGATTTATGCTGCACTAAATTGAATTAATACGATCTCTTATTTAATTCTAGTTTCAGTTGATATTGTAATAATCGTATTTAGTTGATAAGCAATATTAAATTAGCTGTTCTAGTTTTTATCGATCGAAGCATACCCCATTTTGGTGCGTTCACCCTGATTATACATTTGGTAGATATTTTGATTATTTGCCACGATCATCTGGAAAGTCATAAAATTAATAATTCGATCCATTTTGGACAGATCTTTTTCTTGTATATCAGTCATGAATGAGAACTTATATTTTCTGAAAAGTTCTTCGATTTGTAGTTCTTCTGATTTGGCTTTGAACAGCATTTTAAACGTGCAGTAGGCATCAGAACTAATTAAGTAAGCAGACATATTTTGATTCCTGTATAATTGTACGATTACTTCAAAGACTAAAATATAACCCAGCTTTTTGTTCAAATGTTTGTCGAACATTATCAACAAACAGATTGGGGTAGGTACTCACTTCAGTTGAATTTAATCCTTTAATATTGAAAAATTTGAGGCAGTATAGATCCGAACCGATATCAAGAGTGAGTTGACAATAGTTGATGCCATTAGAGCGCGGAAACTTAAACTGAATACCTAGATGGTTATCTTGGTCAAAATAACCTTTGACAAAATTCTTTGCTCCAAGCATCATCTTGAGTTTATTTGGACTTCCAATTAATTGAAAGATGTTCAAGGTCACTTCATCTAAATATTCGGAATCTCGATCGTTCATGATGTTTATGATTAATGGATACAAAAAAGCCAGCAACTAGACAATTGCTGGCAAAATTCAATTTGATTGTAGGTAAGCAAGTAATAGAACTACCAGCTTATAAAAAGGGATTTGTCAAAACAAATCGATCGCATAATCGAGTTCTAGATCGTATTGTAAGAGGACATCTTGAATATCTTCTCCCGCTTCAACCTCTTCTCTCATGCAATCAATAATTTCAATAGCACCTGCTCTATTTTCTGCCATTTCATTTTCTATTAGTGCTGCAATTAAAGTTTCCATATTTAAAATAGTGATAATTGTTGATTAGGATCGTGATTTGTCGATCGCCTCAATTTAGTCACGATGAAGTAGTTGTAGTGAGTGAGGATCGCGCACAATTCCAAGTTTGTAGTCCACCCAGATAAACTTGCGATTCTTACCCCAACAATTTTTTAGGATTCGACGCTGAAGAAAACAGTCAATATCGTCACAAAGTCGATATTCAGATGAAGTTCTGATAATCAGTTGATGTCGAGTAAATGGCAGGCAATCAATTTGAGTAATGGTGCTAATTTTAGCTAAGTTGACAAGTTTATTTTTCACAGTAATTAGAACAGTGATAGTTGTGGTTGCTGAATGGGGGCGCATCTAGCGGTTGTGGGAGGGGTCAAAAAGTAAAAAAGGATGAGAGAATTACTCCATCCGCAACAAAAAACAAATTGACTATGACTGTACAACATCTAGAGAGCTTATATCCAGATTTAGCAGAATGGATATCCAACTGCGAACAGTTGCGTCAGGCAACCACGTTACCGGAATTGGTTTGGCTCGGATTACAACTGGGACTGCTATTTGCACGGTTGGCAGTAGAACAAGAACTCAATAACCGAGCAATAGAGCCAACTAATTGGCATAAATGCACTGGCTGTCAAAAACAGATTCGCTCAAAGGGATTCCGTCCCCGCCAAATGTCTACGTTAATTGGGTGTATCCACTGAAAGCGAAGAGTGGGAAAATGCACGACTAAAACCTGTAAAGTCAGTTTGAGCGTGCCGTTAGATGAAGCATTAGGGATTACGCCATATCAATCCAGTCGTGAGGAGCTAATCCGACTAGGATGCTTATTGAGTATAGTGATGCGGCGTTGCTGAATTGATGTATGATATGGTGATCGAGAGCGAAATTGATGAAAAACAATGAACAGCAAATTAGTATCGATCGAATGTCCAGATTGTAAGTCAACTCGTGTTAATAAAAATGGGCATAAAGCAGGTAAACAGAATCATATATGTGTTGATTGTGGTAGGCAATTCATAGATTGTTATCAAACTCATCAAGGCTATGAAGATAAAATCAAAAAAGAATGTCTTCTAATGTATGTAAATGGGATGGGTTTTAGAGCAATTGAGAGAATTAAGGGAGTACATCATACCAGTATTATTAATTGGGTTAAGCAAGTAGGTGAATTACTGCCGAATGCTTATGCGCCAGAAACAATTCCATTGGTAGGAGAACTGGATGAACTAGAAACATTTGTCGGGTCAAAAAAAATAAGATCTGGGCGGCAATAAAAGGGGGGAAGCTTCCCCCCTTTTTTGCCTTCTCTGGACAGCAGTAAATCACTTTCAGCCAGGGATTTTAGGATGGGTACTGGGCGACCATAGTGCAAAAACTTTTCAGCCATTATGGGAACTAGTCGGTAGCTGGAAATGCTACTTTTATGTCACGGATGGATGGCCAGTATATCCGATGTTTATTCCAGATGGAGACCAGATTATCTGTAAAACTTATATGACTAGAGTAGAGGGAGAAAATACAAGGCTTAGACACTATTTAGCAAGGGCTTCATCGCAAGACACTTTGCTATT
>JANXVE010000001.1 GCA_025351825.1 Chamaesiphon sp. 341R_metabat_111
GAATTTGGGCGATGCTGGTGAGCAATAATCGATCGCTCTTTTGATATGCAGCTTCAAATAGTTTAATCGATTCACGCAGATCGTTATCATTCTGTTGTTCTCGTCCCCGAATCCCTAATAGTTGAGCTTTGTAGTAAGTCATCTCAGGGTTTTGAGGCGCGAGTTTGATAGCAGCATCAATGGCTGTATTTGCTTTATCGTACTCCTTCAAATCTCGATAGCCCACATACATCCCCCGCAATGCTAAGTATTTAGGCTCGGCATTTTTTAGCTGTTCGATCGCTTGCTTGGTATCAGAAAATGGTACATTGACAGCAAGCAAGAGATCCATATAACCTTTTACTAGATTTAGTTCTGGATTTTTGGGATCGATCTTTTGGGCTTTATCCATATATTCAAATACTTTTTGGAGCTTGCTCAACGCACCTAACGCGCCGCCATTTGCCTTTTTGAGTTCATAAGCACCCAAAATTCCCAACCCCACACCCTGGTATAAATTACCGCGCATCGGATTAGTTTTCATCAGTTTTTCAGCAGCTTTGGATGTTTTTTCACCATACTCTCGCACCTTTTCATAGTCTCCCGCGCTAAAAGGATAGAGCGTATTCATCGCATAAGTCAGCGGATCATTTGGCTCGGTTTTTAGGGCTGCTTCGAGGTATTGTTTCGCTTTAACATAGTTACCATCTCGAAACATGGCTTCCTTAGCTCGTTCGACATTTGAACCCTGCTTCTGTTTATTTCCCGCTGGTTGGGGGATCATATTGCTACTAGGTTGAGTCGGCTTTGCAGCGACTGCGGCAGCAATAATCGGGTTGAATTGGCTAATTGGTGCCACAATTGCTGACTGAATCAGCGTAATCATAGTTGCGAAGGTGAATAATGAATGTGAGGAGAATTTTAGGTTCATAACTGCTTAATTAGTTGATAGTTGATAGTTGATAGTTGATAGCTAATAATGGCTTAGAAATCACAATATACTATGAACGTGACTATCGATCGGATGTTCCGATCCTTGCATAGCGCAGATCTACCCACCCCACCCTACGGGCACCCCTGTCTTGACGTTTTTCTATTCGGGGGGAACCCTAGACATAAAAACATCGCTCCGAGGAGGGGATTTTCAAACCAATGCTAAAACTTAAACACTTGTCTTATCATCCACCTGTGAGTGAACGATCGATTCTCACGGATCTTAACTTAGAACTGGCTCCCCAGCAATTGGGGCTGATTGTGGGATCGAGCGGTTCGGGCAAGAGTACGCTGCTGGAAATTTTGGCAGGATTGGCAAGTAGTACTAGTGGTGGTGTCTATTGGCGCGATCGCGTGCTAAAGTCGGAGTCAATTCAACAATTGAGTGGGCTAGTATTTCAGTTTCCCGAGCGGCATTTTTGTACCAATTCAATTTTAGAGGAGTTGCGGTTGGGGCATCCTGAACTGGGCGCGGAGCGGGTGGAGCAAGCTCTCAATTCAGTTGGTTTGGCAGATATACCTCTGCATGTATCGCCCCACGCCCTCAGTGGTGGACAGCAGCGACGACTAGCCCTCGCAGTCCAATTAATTCGCCAACCACCATTACTCCTATTGGATGAGCCGACAGCGGGCTTAGATTGGTCGATGCGTCAGCAGTTGGTAAACTTGTTGGGCAAGCTCAAGCAGGATTGGACGCTATTGGTTGTCACTCACGATGCTGGAGATCTACTTGCAGTTGCAGATAAATGCTGGCAGATCGATCGAGGTATGCTGACAGAAACGCCAATTGTTAATGGTAAATTTGCATAGGTAGGGGTATGGGGAGTGTGGAGATAAACTCGCGTAGCTCCTGGTTGGTATACTCACATCTTGCACCAGTTTAAGCATACTAGTGCTAATCGTAGATCCAGGGTACCCATGAAGGGCACCCCTACACAATTAACCTGTAGGGGTGCCCTGTCTTGTCGTTTTCTTATTCGGGGGGAACCCCCGAATAAAAACGCCGCTTCATGGGTATCCGAAGATCTCTGCTTTTACTAGTCTTTATGTATTGATGCAAGATATGAATCTATACAAACTTAATTTTCTGGGCAGCATAGAGACACATTTTAATTAAAATCAAACCCTCGCGAACGTGGGCGATATTTGATGCGCCATAGGTGCGAGATTGATACCGCACGGGTACTTCGACGATGTGTAAATTTAATTTAGCCGCGCCAAATAACAGATCGAAATCGCCAAAGGGATCGAAGTCGCCGAAGTAACTGCGATTAGCTACAATTCGCAGATAATCTTCTCGCCACAATACTTTAGTCCCGCAGAGGGTATCTTTGATATTCTGTCCTAATAAAAAGGAAAAAACCAGCGCAAAAAACTTATTTGCTAGGGTATTTAGCCACGGCATAGCGGCTTGAGAGTAGGGATAAACTAAGCGCGAACCATTGATAAATTCGCCTCTACCGCTGACAATCGTTCTCACGAAATTGACTAGTTCTTCAGGTTGCACTGTTAGATCTGCATCTAAAATAATCAGAATATCGCCAGTCGCTTGTTCAAACCCCAACCTCACCGCATCGCCTTTACCTTTGCCTGATTGTTGAAAGGCTTTGATTTTAAAATCACCCCGATATTCTCGCTCTAAATCCTGAATCTTTTCCCAAGTATCATCCTTGGAATGTCCCTCGACAAAGATAACTTCGGTGTATTTACCTAATTGAGGCAACCTGTCAATTGCGGCGGCAATATTCCCAGATTCATTACGAGCAGGAATAATCACACTCACGCTATAATCAGTGGTTTCAGTCGATCGATAGATCTGCTTACGCGCAACAATATAATTAGTTAAGCAGAGATGATTGATAATCGGTAGTGGGCTGAGATAGCGATTGACAAAATTGGATATTAGTGGAATATACTTGGGTATCAATAAACGTCTGCCAGTTTTAACTGATTGATAGCCCGTGATATTGAGTAAGTTAATCACGTCATTCATCGACAACCAATTTTGAGGCGGTTGGGGACGACGCTGCCCAATTTTCTCGGCGAGATTCAAGATTGGTTCCCAGAGAAAATTATAAAAATTGATAATTACCTTAGTTCGCAGGTGACAGACTTGATGAAGGTTTTCCAATACCCGTTGAATGTTAGTCAGATCGCCCAATACATCAGATAGGATAATATAATCAAATTCGATATCCAGAAACAGATTTTTAGTTGATGTTTCTAGATCGAGATATTCGACATCCAGGCAATGAAAATCTAGGTGTGGATATTTAGTTCTTGCTACTTCGATTACCGCAGGCGAAAAGTCAATTCCAACACCCAAACTCGATCCAATCTTCGCCAGTAAATCACCAGTGCCACAACCAATTTCCAACACCTTACTACCAGCAGGAATCAAAAATCGGTGTAACCTGTCGAGATCTTGATAATAATAGCGGTTGCGTTTTGCCCACCAATCTAGTTTTAATGCAATATCATCAAAATGTTTTTGAGTGCGTGCTGTCACTAACCGATTAGACATGTATGTTCCTGATAAATTACCGCTCAACTTTTGGCTGTTTAAACACCAGTTTTCTGGATGAGTTTCCACCCTTGCACGGTGCCAATCGTTCGAGATCGAGATGATACCTGAGGTGAGTTAATTAATGTCCAAGCATAGGATCGATCGGGTAGATCTGTAAAGCGGTGGATCTGCTGACCTAAGTGAGGAGTATAAAAACTTAATAGCACCAGGGTTTTATGCTCCTCACCAGTTAGAAGATGATTTTGGGTATTACTCGCTTTAAAGCCATCATTTTCCACTGTATCCATTAATATATTTACAGGCTTGTGAAAATTACTCTCTAACGCCTTTTGAATTGGCGATTGTCGAAATGCGGCAATGAAGTCTGGAGTCCTATTGGCGAGCAATCCTTGTAAACTAACGCTAACAAACATAAACCACACTGGTACCAGCCAAGCAACTAACCAATATGTTGTCGTCGGTGATTCCCAACGATGCCATAAAAATGAAATACTCGCCCAACCGCAGCCAAGAATTAATGCAGGTATGGCATAAATCTGAATTTCAGTTGGAATAGAAATACCCAATACAGGTCGAGCGATCGCGATCGTAACAGCAGCGATTGCTAAGATAATCCCCAATCCGCTGAAAGCATAACTGAGCCATGTCATTAAACGATACCACTTAATAGATGTATTCCGACTGACTTGAGTAAATTTTACGAATGCAGTGCCAGCCAATAATGCCAGGAATGGTAATAGCTGCATCGCATAGTATGGCATTCGAGTCTGAAATGAGCTGAGTAGTATAAATAAGACAATTGGATAGCCTAATGTTAGGCTTAGTGCATTATAGTTAGCATCTGGCAGAGTTCTCCGCCAAATAACTACGGCACCGATCGCGCTGAATAAAGCCCATGGGAAAATATTTATGGGTAGATTCCATAAGTAGTAGAAAGGGCCTGGATTGTAAGCATCAGTTTTGGAAAGAAAGAGTAGCTTGCCAACTAATTCTTGTATCGGCATCATCCCGTATTTGTTGTAACTTAGAATCAGCCATACAGCAGTCGGAATAGCTCCAATAATTAGACCTAGATAGATACCTGGATTTCTTAATAATTTCCAATAACGTCGCTGAAAAATGATGTATGGTAAAAGTGCTACTATTGGCACAAAAATCATAAATCCCTTAATTATAAATCCCCAGCCTACTGTTGCTCCTACCAACAGTCCCCAGCCCCAATTAAATTGTGAAGTCAATAATCGCTGAGATCGCAGATCGGTGATTTTTAGTAGCGACCAAATACCGAGTAATTCGATCGCTACCAGTGCTGTATTTTGCTGTGCTGTGTGAGCTTCACTTAGCCAAAGTCCCATCAACATCAGAATTGCAGCACCTAACCACGCAACCTGCCGATCGAATAAGATTATGCCAATCTCATATGTCAGTAATACGCTAAGGGTGCAGGCTATCGTGCTGGGTAGACGCACGCTAAACTCATTCAGCCCGAACAGATGATAAGACAACGCAATTAGCCATTGAATTCCGATCGTGCGGTCATAAATTGGTTGACCCCACCATTGTGGAGTCAACCAATCTCCAGTTTCCCAAATCCACCGAGCTTGCACTGCATAGTAACCCTCGTCATGAGCTAATAGACTTGTAACATTACCATTGAGCAACAATAATGATAATGTTATGAGCACTAATATCGATCGCGGAAAACGATAATATAGTGATAGATAATTGTCGATCTTCATAATAAATAAGTATTATAGTGATAACTAGTTAATGAGCATTGCTAGTTTAATTAGCGATTAGCTAACCCATAAATACTTGCTAAAACCATCCAAGCATGGGTATTATTTCTTAAATCTAAAACAGTTATATCGGCGATGTTGAACAGCATAAATCCAATAAAGGCGACTAAGTAAGTGAAAAAGATCGTTCGTTCCGATCGCCATTCGATCGGAAAATTAATAAATAAGTACACTCCTTTGCCCAAGATCCAACCGACTAAACAAAATAGCGTAATTGCCGCCGGAATGCCAACATTAGAGGTGAGCATTAACAGTAAGTTGTGCGGATAGCCCAGCCAGATATGGGCATATTCTTGATACATGGAGCTGAAACTTTGTAATCCCCAGCCCGTTAGTGGTCGATCCTGAGTCATCTGCCAAGCAAATTTCCACTGGGACAACCTCGTCATCGATTCGGGTCTATCTGGATACATTTCATCGGTGATTCTCGCCCAGAAATAACGCGGCACGATCGATCTCAACGGCTGTTTGAGCGGATCTGGGGCATAGGCGGCACTAAATATCACTGTTGTGATTGCCGTAATAATACCGAGGATCCAGTACCAACCTTGATAAATTGTGAATATTAAACTGACAGAGAGCATCCCCGCCCAACCAGCCCGTGAGCTAGTCATAACCATCGAGCCAATACATAGTAGCAGCAAGACAAGTAGCCACCAAACCATCGTAGATTTCCAGAACGGCTGCATGATTACTGTCGTTGAATGTCGATCTTGCGTTTCTCCTGTTTTATGAGACCGATTGTAAGTATCCGCTAGCAACCCTAATGTAAAAATAAATACCATTTCAAGATAAGCTGCTAACCCATTCGCATGAGCAAACACAGAGGACATTCGACCGAGGGGATTACCGCCTGCCGCAATTTCCCAAAGATTCGTCGGTAAAATCAGCGCACTGATTGTGCCATTCCAACCAAGCAATTGTCCACAGCCCAGCAGTATTACTGGTACCGCTGGAATTAGGAATATCCACGCTAATTGTCGCAATTGCTCAGGGGAATTAATTAAAATACTAAAAGCAGCAAAAAGGCAAAAATAGGGGACAAAATTTGCTAGACCCACGAACGCATCAAAAGGATGCGGGGTTGTGATTGATAATATTATCAACCAGGAGGATAGTACTGCAAAATACCAATTGAAACGATTTTGGGTGATTTCGTTACCTACTTGTCGCCAGGTTTTAACTAATGCAGTGAGGATGGCAATTGCGCCGAGGGAGGGTAACATTGGAAAGATTGCAAATCCGATTCTAGTCCAGTTCCAGGATGATTGTAGTCGCGGATTGGGATGTTTCCAAGTTGCGCCAGGTAGCAAAGAGAGTAACTTCAGCATTTAATAACCTTACTGATAACCGTTCTGAAATGAATTTATTTAACTTGAAAACTACTCTGTTGCTTCGGGAACTTGGATAATAATACTGTTAATCCTGCCATAAATACCAAACCAAGTAATCCACAGATGGGATTACCATTGATTCCGGTAATCCAGTCAGAGACATTATTAGAGTACCTGACAATTTTGCCAACACTAACTAAATAAAAAGCCCAAATCATCCCACCGTGAATTCCGATCGAGATGCCCAATAGATTACCATGCTGACGTTTGGCAACGATCATGACTACACCCATCAGAAATAACCCTGGAAATTGTGGCAGAGATTGCAGCATCGCTGGAATCGGCTTGAGAAAATGGAGTAGGGCAAATAATCCAGCAGCAGCAACTAGAGAGACTTGCGGTGAATAGTCTCGATCCAACTCATCTAGCATCCAACCGCGAAAGAATAGCTCCTCCGCCAATCCCACCCCGATAGCTGTTGGAATACTTTCCAATACCAATTGCACGAGTGGTAAACTAGGCGGTTGCCAAGTGATCCAGCCGCACAACCATTGC
>JANXVE010000052.1 GCA_025351825.1 Chamaesiphon sp. 341R_metabat_111
ACTACTCTTATTTCCCTCCTGATAAGTCTTGAGAATAAATTTCTGCCAATCCTCATCCACCCGATATGAGCCTTTATCAGTTCGAGTTGATTCAGTCAATCCAATTAAACCATCCTGCTCCCACTTCTTCACTAACCGCCGGATTGTCCGCTCAGATTTGTCCAGCTTAATAGCTGCTTCCTTGAGTCTTTCTGCATAGACCCGTTTATCCGTTACTGCCAACAAGCCTTCAATTATCTCTAACTTTTGTTGTGCCGCTGGTGATAATGCAGATGGAATGATTGGAGCCTTGTCATCACCATCGACTAACAACGTAATCTCATCGGCGCACTCCACGTTTGGGTCAGAAGTACATTGATTTGAGTGATCGTCATGAATAGGCATAAGCCGCCTTGATTGCTAACAATATACTAAGTATAAAACAACTATGTTGTATATGGGCCAAATAATCTGTTAATTTTCTTTGATCTGGATGTGACAGGCTCAAATATCTAGTTTCTGACTATTGACATCTATCTTGTTAAAAAGCTGGTAATTGACGCTTAATTTGTTAAATGCAATCTCGTGAATCAATGTTATGATTAGAGATATAAAATTAGTTCTAATCATTGATACGCAATGCTTAGGGCGTATTGTTATTGAGTAGACATTAATCTGTTAAATTGACAGATAATTAGTTAATGTACATATCAATTCCCGTTTTTTTGGGAATTGACTATCCGATCCAAAAACATCAGAATAGATCCAAAGCATAGATCCAAAGTCAAATAATGGATCTACTCTAGGGTCAAAGTCTAGCCAACAGCCGATCGACGATCGGGTAGACTCGATCGTTCACAACTCCTAAAATTTGTCCGGAAAAGTTCGATCGATTAGCTCTCACCAGATGACAACCTAAATTCTCGTCACCGCTCCCTGCCAATCTACTTGCAGGGGGTGCGCTTGAACTTGAATATTGTGAGTTTCCCAAGCTTTCTTCATCGCCGTAGCAACGACTTCAGCCCGCGCTGTGGCTGTAATTGCTAGCAAAGTTGGTCCAGCACCGCTAATTACCATCCCGTAGCCCCCAGCCGCAATTACGGCGGACTCAACATCAGCATAGCCAATAATTAACTTTTGACGATAGGGTTGATGGATCTTGTCTACCAATCCGGCAGTGAGCCACTCTGCATTCCCCGTCTCCAAACCCCGAATCATCAAGCCTAGATGAGCCGTATTAAAAATTGCATCAGCGCGGCTGTATTCGGCTGGGAGGACACTCCGCGCCTCTGCTGTCGAGAGTTCAAAATCGGGAATAGCAACTACGGGTACGATACTATCATGCCAGGGAATATCGGCGATCTCCCAACCATTCCCTGCCGTAGCTGCCAAGCGACAGCCACCAATCAGGGCGGGTACCACATTATCGGGATGTCCTTCCATTTCGATCGCTAGTTGCAGCACTTCTGACTGGGAAAGTGGGTTGCCAGCGAGGGTGTTGGCACCGAGCAAGCCGCCGACAATCGCGGTTGCCGAGCTGCCCAGTCCTCTGGCTAACGGTACACCGAGCTGAATTTCGAGCTGAATCACTGGGGGTGTGCGATCGATCCGCCCATACAGTTTGAGAAAGGCTTGATAGGCGAGATTGCTAGTACCTGTATCGACTTTAGCCGCTTCCAATCCCTGGACGGCAATTACCAGATCTGCGCTATCGATCGGGGTAAAGGTAAACTCGTTATACATGCTCAAAGCAGCACCGATACAGTCAAATCCCGCGCCCAGATTGGCGGTGGTAGCAGGTACGCGAATTTTTGTCATAGGAAGAGAGGCTTTAGGGTTTGGGCTTTAGCCAGGAAGACCATGCCTAAGCAAATTATAACTTGAAGGTTGTGGTTCTCAAAGTCGATCGATCTGGTTGGATTGTTAGCTAAGTGACAATATATTGAAGTAAGGATGAAGTAATATACAGAGTGTAAATGAATGTCACAAAATGCGAAGTATTTTTGCTAGCGATCGAACTAATGCCCTGACCAGGGAAATAAGATGCTAGGCTATAACTAGTCATGAAACATTTAAGCAAAAGGTGAGGTAATCATATTATCCATTGATGGATAATCATTTACAGAATCTGACTTCAACGTACATCGTAAAGTCGTCAGTATAGTAAGTAGAATTCGCTACAGAGGAAGCAAGAGTTTCCACAATTTTCTTTTCTATCTCAGCTTTAAATTATAATCTAAATAGTGGGAGATGCTTATGAAGCTTGTGCTCCAGAGTAAGAACATCGAAATTACCGATGCCATCCGTGACTATGTGAATCAAAAGATCGAAAGGGCTGTCAGCCATTTTGAAAACATTACGACCGGAATAGATGTCAATATATCAGTTGCTAAAAATCCGCGAATCGCCGCATCGCAAGTAGCTGAGGTCACAATTTATGCCAACGGTGCTACGATTCGTGCCGAAGAAGCCAGCGAACACTTATATGCAAGTATCGATCTAGTTGCCGACAAAATTTCTCGACAGTTGCGGAAGTATAAGGAACGCAACTTTAGCAAGAAAGATCGCACGGATGGATCGAAAGAAGTGGGAGAAGAACTAGATCTAGAGCTGCTAGATTATAATCTAGCCGACAATCGATCGGCAACATTACCCGCAGAGGTAGTTCGGACTAAATACTTTGCCATGTCAGCATTGACGATCGAGGAAGCACTAGCTCAATTGCAATTAGTCGATCATGATTTTTACATGTATCGCAGTGTCGAGACAGGCGAGATCAATGTCGTTTATCGCCGAAATCATGGCGGTTTCGGGACGATTCAACCACGCCCGACTGCGAATGATAAAGTGCCTGCTGCAACATAACTATTCTAGCTCGATCGCTGGAATAGATTTGATTTTAGATGATTAAATAGAGGATTCGACCGCCTTGGTGGCGCGCTTCTCTACGAGACGCTGTGCCTACGGCAGACTTGCGCCAACGCGAACGCGCTCGAGTCTTCACCATCTCCTCAGGAGGATTTACCAAAATCCTCCTGATTTTTGTGTAGCTATACATTGAGCCGCGTAAGCTAAAATGTATATGTTTTAGATCCGATGTCACTACATTCGCTCGACTAGTGATATGGATCGTAGTCCCGTTACCCCACCCCAGCCCTCCCCTTGTAAAAGGGAGGGAGCAAGATCCCCCATTCCCCTAGTTCCCCATGCCGTCGCAGCCACCCAAAAAGACACTCTTGGCTCAACTTAGTCAAGTCATTCAACGGACTAGAGTTAACTTTACGCGCTTGGCACTCAAAGCAAATGCCAGAGTGCCCAAGCTGCTAGTTCAAGATGCTGATGCGCCAGAGCCGGATATCTTTCCACTATTAGGCGAAAAATATGTATTGGGACGCAGCTCTGCATCCTGTGATATTGTCGTGCGAAATGAGGTGGTCAGTCAGACACATCTGTCATTGAGCCGAGAGAAAAAAAAGGGTCATACTTTTTTACTTAAAGACGAGGGTTCGACGAATGGGATTTATCGGGGCAAGAAAAAGGTCGATCGAATCACCCTGAGAAATGGTGATATATTTACTCTTGGCCCACCAGAACTCAAAGCCGCCGTTAAGATTACCTATCTCGATCCGCCGCCTGTTTATCTGCGAGTATTGCGATATGGATTGTATGGGACGGGGAGCTTATTGGGGCTGCTCCTAGTTGCAACAGTAGCTGAGTCTACCAAAATTAATGTCAATCCACTGCCAGATGCCAATGGGCCAGTGATGGTCTATGCTGACGATCTAGCAGAACCATTGCGTCCAGCTAAAACTGGCTCCCATAAGGATCTCGCCAAGCTGACAGATTTTTCCAAGTATCTGCCCAAAGCTCTAATTGCATCTGAAGATAGTCGCTTTTACTGGCATTTTGGGATCGATCCTTTGGGTGTTGGGCGGGCCGTAATGGTCGCACGCCAAAAAGGTAAAGTGACTCAGGGTGCGAGTACACTGAGTCAACAGGTAGCCCGCAGCTTGTTTCGATCGTATGTTGGCAGTGAAGACAATTTGCCTCGTAAAATGCGGGAAGCTGTCGTCGCGCTCAAGTTGGAAGCTACCTATAGTAAGGATAAAATTCTGCTAACCTATCTCAATCGAGTATTTCTTGGCGATGACGCTCACGGCTTTGAGGATGCCGCCCAGCATTACCTGGGTAAATCTGCGCGCGATCTAAACTTACCCGAATCAGCGATGCTGGTGGGGATTTTACCTGGTCCAAATATGTTCAATCCTTGTGTCGAAGATAAACAAGGGCGCAAAGGGACAAAAGCGATCGAGCGGCGAAATTTAGTCTTAGCTAGAATGCTCGAAACAGGTATGATTAGTCAATTAGAGGCACGGGAAGCGAGAAGATCGACGCTAAATTATCGGCTTGAAGCTTGCGCTCCCAGTAGCAATACCACAGCTCCCTATCTCTACAGCTATGTGTTTCAGGAACTCCAAGAGATTTTGGGTGCTGAAACTGCCAAGGAAGGAAATTTTGCGATCGAAACAGGCCTAAATCTCAAGATGCAAGCCAAAGCAGAAGCGGCACTGCGAAGCAATATCGCTACTGCTGGGAGTAATTATCGGTTCTCGCAAGGTGGCATCGTCAGCCTCGATCCCACCACCGGAATTGTCAAAGCAATGGTTGGTGGTGTGGACTACCAAAAGAGTCAATTCAACCGTGCCACAGATGCCCAGCGTCAGCCTGGATCGACATTTAAGCTATTTGGGTACGCTGCGGCACTCGAAGGTGGTATCTCATCGGGAAAGTCCTATTCCTGCGATCCAATGTCGTGGGGGGGTAGACGCTTTTCTGGCTGCGGACATGGCGCGTCAGGCGCGGCGGATATGTATACTGGGTTTGCGCTGTCTGAAAATATTACGGCTCTGCGAGTCGCGCGAGATATTGGTTTGCCCAAGGTCATCGCAACTGCCCAGAAGATGGGGATTCGATCGAAACTCGATGAAGTGCCAGCGGTAATTTTGGGACAGAGCGTAGTCAATATGCTCGAAATTACTGGAGCTTATGGTGCCGTTGCCAATCGTGGCATCTGGCACAAACCGCGCACGATCGTGCGAGTATACGATACGAGCAATTGCAATCTCAAGCAGCTTCGTACCTGTAGATTGATGTACGACTATACCAAAGATGCCCCATCACAGCGAGTGTTGCGAACCAGTGTTGCGGACACCTTGACGACGATGATGCGGGGAGTCGTCACCAACGGTACTGGCAAAAATGCCGCCATCGGATTAGGTGAAGTTGGCAAGACTGGCACAACTGATAATAACGTCGATCTGTGGTTTATTGGCTTTATTCCCGATCGAAAAGTAGTAACTGGAGTGTGGCTGGGAAATGATGATAATTCACCCACTAAAACTAGCAGTAGCAGTGCCCAAGCTGCTCAATTATGGGCCAATTATATGGGTAGTGTTTACAAGTAATTTTACGTGTTGTACTGAAATGTAGTTGCTGGTGTTTTGGTGAACAGTGGATGGTGAATAGTACTAGTTGTTGGGGTATGTCATACTGATAGAATCATTCGTCCCTTTTAATAAAAATATGATAACTAACCGCCGTAATTTTATTTACTTACTCAGTGGCGGCACTGCCGCTGCCTTCTTTGGTAGTGACACCAATTTTAGTTGGGCAACCTCAGCTACAGCTCCAGTCGCCACGCCAGACGTATTTAAACTGCCACCATTGACTTATGATTACAACGCGCTAGAACCACATATTGATGCAGCAACGATGAAATTTCATCATGATAAGCACCACGCTACTTATGTAAAGAATCTAAATGGTGCCGTAAACAAATATCCACAGCTTAAAACGAAAACGGTCGAAGAACTACTGAAAAATATCAGTAAATTACCAAAAGATATTCAAACTGTGGTCAGAAATAATGCTGGCGGACATCTTAATCACAGCATGTACTGGCAGATCATGGGGCCAAAAGGTGGTGGTGCGCCAACAGGTGAAATCGCTACAGCAATTAAGACTCAATTCGGATCGTTTGATGCTTTCAAAACTCAATTCAATGAAGCAGGTACAAAATTGTTTGGTAGTGGTTGGGTGTGGTTAGTTAGAGAAAAAAGCCAACTCAAAATTATCACCACCATCAATCAAGACAGTCCAATTAGCCAAGGTTTGTATCCAATCATGGGTAATGATGTCTGGGAACATGCTTATTATCTCAACTATCAAAATCGTCGTCCTGATTATCTATCCGCTTGGTGGAATGTAGTTAATTGGACGGAAGTAGATCGACGATTTGCTAAATCTTTGAAAGCTTAGTTATTTACCTATTCTGGAATACATCAAGAGATGAGTAGGGGCAATTCATGAATTGCCCCTACCTCATCTTTTGATGTATTCAATTCAATAATCTCAGCTAGGTGTGTTGGGTTTCATTCTTCTGCTTGGTGGAACGCACGCTGTAGACGTTGGCGAAGCCTCTCCGAATAGGAGATACGAAAGCGAGACGTGCCGTTCGCGGAGCGTCTCGAAGAGAAGGCAGGCTAACGCCAACGCCTACAGCAAAGGTTCCATCCGCAACCCAACCTACAGATCTACTATCAACGATCAACTATCAGCTATCGACTAATTAAAGCCCATCAATTTGCTTGCGTAATGCTTCTAGTTCGGCATCTTC
Source organism: Chamaesiphon sp. 341R_metabat_111 (assembly GCA_025351825.1). Classification (GTDB taxonomy): domain Bacteria; phylum Cyanobacteriota; class Cyanobacteriia; order Cyanobacteriales; family Chamaesiphonaceae; genus Chamaesiphon. Next base: position 6,656 of record JANXVE010000052.1, read on the forward strand.
AACACTCATCGGAGCCTTGACAGTATCTGGCGTTGCCGCTTTTGGTGTTGCAGTACCTTGTGGGAGAGCCGCTGTTGACGAACTACCACCGAGCATTTGCTGCTTCATTGCTGCTAGCTCGTCCTCTACATCGCTACCTGCGGATAGAGCGGCAAACTTGCTTTCTAGATCTGCGCCAGTCAATTCTGCCGCAGCCTGAGATCTGGCTTCTTGAATCAGGACTTTTTCTTCCATCCGTTCAAAAGCAGCCATCGCGCTGTTGGTACCAATTCGACCCACAGCACCTTGTAGTTGCTCCTGCGCCTTGGCAGCTTGAGCACGGGACTTGAGCATGTCTTTCTTGGTTTTGGCCTCTGAAATCTTGCCTTCTAGTTGCATCAGGCTCTTTTTCATCGTGTCTACCATGCCTGCTTGCCCGTCTAGCTGGGCTTTGAGGCTAGCAGCAGTCTCACTATAGTTTTTCTTCCGCAGTAGGGCTTCACGGGCAAGATCTTCATCACCTTTTTGCAATGCTAGTTGCGCTTTGCTCTGCCAGCTATTGGCATCGCCCATTGCTTTGGTGTACTGTTGCTCGGTGCGTTTTTGATTGGCGATGCTACTAGCAACAGCTTGGCGAAGTTGCACCAAATCTTCCTGCATATCCATCACCGCCTGTTCCAGAATTTTTTCTGGATCTTCGGCTTTAGCCACCATATCATTGACATTCGCCCGCAGCAGTCTGCTTACCCGATCGAACAATCCCATATTACTATCCTCTTTATAATTTCTAGCACTAGTTGCTGAGGTAATACTCTCACCCCTAGTGCTGGAGTTGTGACTCGATAATTTTAATAAATAGCCTAGTCATCATCATAACTTCTAGCACTGCCGATCGGGTAGTAGTCATCTACAGCATAAATGTAGTTACTATTTTGAGTAGCTATTAACGATCGATTATCAACTATCGACTAACTAGCGTTTTAGTCCCAACGGGATCGATCTATTGCCAGATGATTTGGCATAGGATTGAAAGTTGGGTGGTAGTAATGATTTAATCAGACTGTCCGCTAATCTGGGCTGAGATGTAATTGCCCCTGTGGGGACAATTTGAGTTCTAGTAAAGGGGACTGGTGCTGGTGCGGTTGTGGTGGCACCTAAGTTGGATGTAGCAATGCTCACATTTGTGGTGGGAGCTGCTGCGACTACTGTTGGCAACTTGATATTATTCAGCGTACTCAAATTGAGTTCGGTAAATTCATTAGCAGCCAGATTAGGACTTTGAATCAAACTACTGGTGGTCGGGACAGCTACCTTAGTCGCCGTCAATGTTGTTAAAATACTGGGGTTGAGCGAAGTATAAACTGCTCCCCCAGCGATTACGCAAGCTGCCGCCATCGAGCCGATCTTGAGCGGTGTAAAGTACTTGTTTTTGCGTGCGGGTGAGGGGATCTTAGTCCGATTGAATGTTTCCGTTGAGGTCGGATAACCCGATTGAATCTGCCGTAATAGTTCCTGCGATGATGACAGGTATTCATCATGGAACGGTGCAATCTCGCCACCAGTGGAGAAATTCACGTTCAAACTCTCTGGTGGCGATGACGAATTTTCTCGATAGATCGTTATCGGGGCATAGCTGACAGTCGTACTTACCGATTGACTACTAGTCGATGAAGTAGTGAGTCCATCAATGATGATAAACCCACTCGGTTGAGGGCGATCGTCTTCATCGTCGGCTCCGATCCCAGTTATCCCTGGTTGAACAATTTGAGCCGTGAAAATGTCTTCATCTGCATATAGATCTTCTGACTGTTCCCAAGTGGCTGTCGCTACTGGAGCCAGTTGTCGTTCTGGCAATGGATCTGTCCGATGAGATCTAAATCTAGTCAGTTCGTCTTCCAATTTGATGTCCAAGCAACCGAGAGCTTGCCCAAGCACGGGATTGAGGTGATGGGACTCACGATCTACTACAGCTCGATCGGATGGGTGGACATTCGCGCTATCGTCAGATGAGTTGTGATTCATAAATCGGGGTTAAATGCGAATATTATAAAAATTATTAGTTCTGCGCTGAGATTGGCCAGCAGTGGGCAAACAACGGATGCAGTCAGCTCATTAGAATATCTAGCGAGAGAGAGAAGTTCTCAATCCAAACTATTCAATTGGTACCAGCATGTTTGAAGTTGTTAGGCTTGTCGATCGCGTAGTGTCTCTGAGAGAGACTCGATGCTGTTTCACCAATAGTATTCCAAAACTTCGCCAATTCACTAAATACCAGACATTTAGCTGGATTTCACCAGATTTTCCGTCGTCACTACCTTTAAACCATGACTTTAACGCCGATCTCCCAAATCATCTTTGAGATTCAATCACAGCCAGGTTGGGAAGGCGTGCGGGACTGGGGATTAATCGTCAAGGCTTGGATTGGTACCGTATCACCAACGATCGCCAAACTGACCCAACCTCGATCGATCTCTAGAGAGATTCTGACGATCGCAACTAATAGTTCTAGCCTAGCGCATCAACTTACGTTTGGGCGACAGGCACTCTGTCAGCAGCTCAATCACCGCTTGAGTGTACCAGTTCGCGATCTCCGATTCATCGCTGTGGGCTACAGTAACGCTGCTACTAATGTAACGACTACTGATGACTCACTTATCCGAATTGACTCAGGATCTGTCGTTATTTGTTCCCATTGTATCTCTCGTGCTCGTGAGGGGGAAATATTTCGGTGGGGTGTTTGCCAATTCTGTGCGCGGAGCTTGGGCATCATGGGTGGCAAGCTGAGATATCAGAAACTAGCCAATGGGGCGACGGTAAGAGCGATGGATGCTAGCAAATTTAAATTAGACCATGATTTCGGCGATCGCTAATAGATAGCTTCTATGTATCATGATTAGCTATTTATCGACCGGATCGATCTTTCTACTGACACGATCTAATTTTTTTTGATGGCCACAATCCTAAATACCCAAAATTCACAGTTCCTCGTTTTCCCCGATCCCCAGTGGTTTAGTCTCGATTGCAAGTATCATTGGGTGCTGACAAATTAACTGAGTATATATACTGAACACTCTAATAAATGTGTCTTTCTATAAACTGAATCTAAAGAGAATATAAAGTCTTAATTGGCGTGGGGATCGCTACAATCCAGTGGGGATCGACGATCGGCATCGCTTTAGCCCAAATTGGCAACAGTCATAATAGAAAGCAGGAGAGGATTGAATTAGGTACTCTTCCAAAGGTGATGTTGATGACCAACAAAAATTGTCTGACTTCTGCATGTCGCTACTGCCGATTTTATCAGCCAGAGGGACTGCGTGGAGGTGCTTGTCAGCAACTGGGTGTATCCGTTCACAGCGATTGGACGGCGTGCCAATTAGCTCTACCAGCGTTTGCTAGTGCGTGGAATAATGTTGAAGAACTCGCTGCCAACTGGCAGATCGAAACACCACAAGTCTTGCCCGATCGAGAATTGATTCCTGTCGGTAGCTTGGAACTGAGCGGTAGCTCCGCTAATAATAATTAATTTTAATTGCTGGGGCTTGCGATCGGCTCTGCTGTGAGCGCAAAATTGTAGCTTATATGTTTGTTATAAACTGCAATTGGTAGTTACCAATGACCGAACCGATCCCGTCGATTACTTTACTGCCAGCAACCAACCCCGTCGAAGAGGGTGCTTGGCTCCAGACATCACTCAAACAGTGGCTCGATCGAGAATTTATTCCTGAATCGATCAACGAGACGATTGCCCTGCGTGCGGCTCAGATCTACACTCGCCAGCGCATGGAAGGCGAAAACGATTTAGGCTCTCTCGTCGTTGCAATCATCACAGAGATGCAAGCCTTTAATTTCAATGAAAGCTTTTTTGGCGAATTCGCCGTCGCTAATGCTGTGAGCGACCTGATTTTGGATAGTCTCGGAATTGATAATCGCTGCTGCGGAAATTAGGGGTTAGGCTTTAGGCTAGAACCGATCGTTCTTAGCCCTTAGCACTGTAATGTCTACCAGCTAGATTTGACTACGCCAGGTAGCAAACCTTGGTGTGCCCATTCACGCAGGACGTTGCGGGATAGACCAAAGTCGCGATAGTAGCCACGGGGACGACCAGTTACCCAGCAACGGTTGTGCAAGCGAGTAGGCGCGCTATCGCGAGGCAATTGTTGGATTTTGCGGTGAACTGCAAATCTAATTTGGGGTGTAGCTGCTGTTTTAAACTCTTCGAGTAGAGCTGCGCGTTTATCTGCAAATTTCGCGACGATTTTCTCGCGCTTTTTTTGCCGCTCGATCATGCTTCTCTTCGCCATCTGGATCCTTTCCCTATATTACATCAAACCTGAGCCGCTCTTGTGAAGCTACGCGACACTAGTCAAACGCATTACAAGAGTGTCAAACACTCAATTATACAACATGTTTAGGTATTTTGGATCGGGATGTGCGTGAATCCAGCAATTCCAAATTCAAACATGCTGTAGGAGCAGGTTTATGCTGTAGGGGCAGGTTCATGCTAACAAGCCTGGATTTGCAACGATAAGTATCAACAAAACCTGCCCAACCCCACCAGAAACAGTCGATTATTCTTAGTGGGGTTGGGCAGGTTTTGTTTGTCAATTAATGGGGGGTTGCGAGTATTTTTAGCATGAACCTGCCCCTACAAGGTGGTATAGGCTACATCATCCCCATGCCGCCCATGCCGCCCATACCACCCATACCGCCCATGCCACCCATGCCGCCCATATCCGGTGCAGCGGACTTAGGTTCGGGTTTCTCGACGACGAGAGCCTCGGTAGTGATGACTAAGCCAGCAATTGAGACGGCATTTTGTAAGGAAGAGCGAACTACCTTAGCAGGATCGACGATTCCGGCTGCGAGTAAGTCCTCAAATACCCCAGTAGCGGCGTTATAGCCGATATTATCAGCAGCAGCGCGAACTTGCTCGACAACGACGGAGCCTTCGACACCTGCATTGTTAGCGATTTGTCGGAGTGGTGCTTCGAGTGCTTTGGCGATGATATCTGCACCGATTTTTTCTTCGACATCGGCGAGGGTTGCTTTGAACCCAGCGATTTTGGTAGAGAGATGAATCAATGTGGTACCACCACCAGCGACGATCCCTTCTTCTACAGCGGCTTTGGTGGCACTGAGTGCATCTTCGATCCGCAGTTTGCGATCTTTGAGTTCGGTTTCAGTAGCTGCACCGACTTTAATCACCGCAATCCCACCAGCGAGTTTAGCGATTCGCTCTTGGAGCTTTTCGGTATCATAGTCAGAATCTGTATCGGCTAGTTGCTGCTTGAGTTGAGCGATGCGCTTTTGCAGATCGGCACTATTACCGCTGTTGGCAACAATTGTAGTGTTCTCTTTGTCGATCGTGATTTTAGTTGCTGTCCCCATCATTTCCAGGGTAGCTGTATCTAGACTCAAGCCGATTTCTTCAGAAATTACTTGTCCACCAGTGAGGATGGCAATATCTTGAAGCATCGCTTTGCGTCGATCGCCAAAACTAGGCGACTTAATCGCTGCTACACTCAGGACACCGCGTGATTTATTTACCACGAGGGTAGCTAGAGCCTCACCTTCGAGATCTTCAGCGATGATTAGTAGCGGTTTGCCAGCGCGGGCAACCTTTTCGAGAATTGGCACCAAATCCTGAATCGAACCAATTTTTTTGTCAGCAATCAAAATCAGTGCATCGTCAAACTCCACAACCATCCGTTCCTGGTCTGTTACCAGGTAAGGTGAGAGATAACCTCGATCGATCTGCATTCCTTCAACTACTTCGAGTTCAGTCGTCAGCGACTTGGACTCCTCGACAGTAATTACACCATCTTTAGTAACTCTTTCCATCGCTGCGAAAATCATTTCGCCGACTTCCATATCGTTACCAGCAGAGACACAGGCAACTTGAGCGATGCCTTTACCTTCAACAGGTTTGGCTAGTTTAGCAATCTCAGCTACTAGCATCGCCACAGTCTTGTCCATGCCGCGCTTGATCCCAATTGGATTGCTACCAGCGGAGACATTTTTCAATCCTTCGTGAATCATTTCTTGAGCGAGAACGGTAGCCGTCGTCGTACCGTCTCCAGCCAAATCCTTTGTCTTGGAGGCGACTTCCTGAATCAATTTCGCCCCAGCGTTTTCTAAAGGATCGGATAATTCGATCTCCTTAGCAACGGTAATCCCATCATTGACGATCTGCGGCGCACCGAATTTCTTTTCCAACAGAACGTTGCGTCCTTTAGGTCCCAAGGTAATCTTGACTGCATCAGCCAAGGCATTCACGCCCCGTTCCAGCGCGCGACGGGATTCTTCATTGAACGCTATTATTTTTGCCATATTAATTATTTTTAATTATCATCTTCCAAAATTTAGCACTCTATGAGCGGGAGTGCTAAACGGATGCCGATCGATCTGTGTGCGGTTTCCCGAACTTTTGATGGTCAAATCTGTGCCGAAGGGCTACTGACTTTTTTTAACCACAATGTACAACCCCCCTGAAATTTCCTCGTTGAGTAGTTCTACATCGCTATGTTTGAGGCTACCTGCGTCGATTTGAGCATCGGTACCGATGCCGACAATCTCAAAGCCAACCGATTTTAATAAATCATATATTTCCGTAACTCGATACCAATATGTGTAAGGAGGTCGATCTGCGATCGTTCCAAAGTTAAATTTACCACTCAAGCGAAACCAAGGTGAAGATTGGACGCTGCGACGATCTCTACGTAATTTTCGGAAGATTTTCAGGTATTGATAATAAAGTGAAAAAATCGGTTGTGAACTGCGAAATTCAAAATTTAACACTGAAAATAAGCCAATCCCACCTGGTCTGAGAATGCGATAAGATTCTCGAACTGCTTTTAAACTATCCTCACGACTTTCAAGCGTGCAGAGAATCTGCATCAGATAAATAATTTGGTCGAAACGACAATTGGGATAATCTAATTTAGTCGCATCTTGCACCTGATAATCAATTGTTTTAGTGGTGTCTTGTTCGATTGCTCGATCGATTAGTTCTGGTACATAGTCGAATCCTGACAGATTTTTAAATCCCATAGCTTGCATTCCTAGCAAGATGCGACCCCCATTAGTACCAGCTTCAACCGTCGTTAGCTGCGGGTCCAGATATTTTGAAATCAAATATGTTTCGGCTGGAATTAGGCTGCGGTTATTGAGCCAATTTGAAAATTCTGAGTCACGATACAAGTCTTTGTTACTGTTGGCTAGCATCATATTTTTAAAATACACATTAAAGTGAATCTATTATCTTTTTCTGACGACAATATACAGCATTCCCGAAATTTCCTCAGCACACAATTCTCGATCGGTAGCCTGGAGGCGATCTGCCTTAATTTGAGGATCACTGCCCATGCCAACAATCTCAAAGCCAACCGATTTTAATAGCTCATATATTTCGGTAACTCGATACCAATATGTGTATGGAGGTCGATCTAGGAGTGCATTAAAATTAAATTTACCACCCAATTTTAGCCAAGGTAAATGCTGGATACTGAGATCGTTACCACGGATTTTTCGGAGCAACTTCAGATATTTAAAATAAACTGAATAGATTACGCTAGAATTTCGTGACTCAAAACTCAATGCTGAGAATAAGCCAATCCCCCCTAGTTTGAGAATCCGATATGACTCTCGCACTGCTCTCAGCCGACTTGCACGATCTTCAATCAAGCAAATAATTTGTTGCAGATAAACGATTTGATCTAAGCTATTGTCTGGATAGGTTAATTCGATCGCATCCTGAACCTGAAAATCAACTGTCCGGTCGGGATTTCGCTCGATCGCTTCAGCTATTAATGCAGGTACATAATCAAAACCAGCTAGATTTGTAAACCCCAGCTCTTGCATATTTAATAAAATTCTCCCGCCATTGACACCAGCTTCAACTATTCCAAGCTGGGGATTTAGATATTTTTTAATTAGATATTCTTCTTGTGGCCATAATTTCTGTAGATCGAGCCAGGTAGAAAATTCTATGCCGCTGTACAAATCTTTATTACTAATAGTTGATTTCATGTTTTAAAATTAAATAATGAAGGTTTTATTAGCTCAAAACAAGATATTATCTCGACCGATAAGCAGGAAAGAAAGACGTGCTTTCTAATTCCAATTTAGATATCCCTTTCGATCGAGCTACATCCTGTACCAACCGATCGTACTTTTCTCGATCGACAATAGTTTTAATAGTTGCAAAAGATTCACGCTCATCAGAAAATCCAGCTTTGAAGTGATATAGAGAGTCATAATTGCCACCTAGTCCACCGCCTAGATTTAATAATCTGTTGTTTCGTTGTTTTGCCCACTCGATCGCATATTTAAACATAATAGTCGCTGGCGACTGGCGCAGAAACTCTGTTTTTGTGCCACCCAAGTAATACTGAACTATGCCACCAAATTCAGTGATTAGGCTAGCCGCAACCGCCTCTCCATTAATTTCAACAATACAAATTTTTAGTCTATCACCCAAGACTCGGACTAGATTATTAAAATACGCTTGAGTGAAATAATAACCATCGGTTGCTTTGACCCGATCCATAGTTTCTCGATAAATATCAATAAACACATCTAGATATTCATCGACAGATCCCATCCTCACTACAAAACCAGCCCGAATTAATCTATTAATTTTAGTCCGATGACTCGATCTAATTCGCTTGGTGATATCTTCAAAAGTTTTTGTCAAGTTACAAGTTACAACATCACCTTGCTGACAAAATATAGATTTATTATCATCAATTATTGAACTGCTAATATCGGCATTTAGAATTGGGTGTAATCTAATAAATGCCGAGCAAATGTTGTTCTCGCGCCAGTAATCATAGATTAAGTTCAAACACTCTTTGATGAATCCTGGATTTTGCCCTGCTTGACTGACCAACATGCCAGGATAGCCATATGGCGAAACAACATCATAGATTCGATTCTCCACAGGAGATAGCTCTCCGCCAGCGAATTGATGATTACTTTCGCTTGAGATATCTGAGCAGTCTCTGACCAAATATGACAGAAAAAATATTTTTTCATCACTCTTGACAATAAAAGCTTCTGGTCTGGCATTGTGTCTAGCAGCTTCCAATGCTAGATATCCAGGTAAATGATAGAAGTCATGAGGTAAAATTTCTAGAACTTCTTGCCAGATCGAGTCTACTGGTGATGCAACTCGAATGAGTATCAAATCCTGCTGAATTATTGACTCAATCATATTATTTATTCCCTGATATGTGCTGAATATGTCAGCAGCAGACTTTAATTATTTGTTGGGATTAGCTTGGCCACTGTAGATGTAATGGCGATAATTATTATCGCATTACATCTACTGATAAAACATCAGCTATTTGTACGAGAGCTACAGTGTAGATACTGTAAGCAAATTGAGAATTAAACTCTGGTTATAGCCAAATAGTGACTAAATTGTCATCAAAAATAGACTCGATGTGCATTGCAATTGACTCGGATATTTTTCAGGCAATCTTGACGTTTTAGCCAAAATATACTTAGTTAGATTTGTTACTTCAACGCGGACGATCGTTTCGGTTCTCAACGGTGGTAGCTTGAAATTGTGGTGATGGCAAATTGAATAGTCTAGACATCTCACTTCGACTATCCCACCGATCTTTTGAGTAGGTAGATTCGATCGCGTATAATTAGAGTCGCATCGATCGACATCAACCTATTGCATCAGCGTGTCGATCGAGATTCAAGCCCCACTAGGCTAAGTATTTTTCCGAGAGCCTGAAAGTCTAACCTTCCTATCCCATACCTCCGAAACCATGACCTCTGCCACCCGAAGCTACCATATCACCACTTTTGGCTGTCAGATGAACAAGGCTGATTCTGAGCGGATGGGTGGCATCCTCGAAGGAATGGGATTTCAATGGTCAGACGATCCGTTTACCTCAGATTTAGTGCTCTACAATACTTGCACCATTCGCGATCTAGCCGAACAAAAAGTCTACTCTTACTTGGGCAAGCAAACCCGTCGCAAAAAAGATAAACCCGATCTGATCCTGATTATGGCTGGCTGTGTCGCCCAGCAGGAAGGAGAGAGCCTGCTGCGGCGGATTCCCGAACTCGACATCATCATGGGGCCACAACACGCCAACCGCTTGGAAGACCTCTTACAGCAGGTATTTGCTGGGGCGCAGGTAGTCGCCACCGAGCCGATTCACATCATCGAAGATATCACCAAACCCCGTCGCGACAGTAGTGTGACTGCCTGGGTGAATGCGATCTACGGTTGTAATGAACGCTGTACCTACTGCGTGGTGCCAAATGTACGCGGGGTCGAGCAGTCGCGCACGCCTGAAGCCATTGGCACCGAAATCAAAGATTTAGCCCGTCAAGGCTACAAGGAAATCACCCTCCTCGGTCAAAATATCGACGCTTATGGGCGAGATTTACCTGGATCTACTGCCGAAGGTCGCCACCTGAACACGCTCACAGATTTACTCTATTATGTTCACGATATCGCAGGAATCGAGCGGATTCGGTTCGCTACCAGTCATCCGCGCTACTTTACCGAGCGGTTGATTAAAGCCTGTCACGAATTGCCCAAAGTCTGCGAACATTTCCACATTCCGTTCCAGTCGGGAGATAACGACATCCTCAAAGCGATGTCACGGGGCTACACCCATGAGAAATATCGGCGAATTATCGATACTATCCGTCAGTATATGCCCGATGCGTCAGTCAGTGCCGATGCGATCGTCGGATTCCCAGGTGAAACCGAGGAGCAGTTTGAACGCACCCTCAGCCTCATCTCCGATATCGGCTTTGATATGGTCAATACAGCCGCCTATTCCCCCCGCCCAAATACCCCTGCGGCGGTATGGACAAATCAAGTCAGCGAGGAAATCAAACTAGACAGACTCCAACGGATCAATCACCTAGTTTCCCAAACTGCGATCGAACGATCTGGACGGTATCTCGATCGAGTAGAATCCGTCCTAGTGGAAGAACGTAATGCCAAAAATCCCGACCAAGTGCTCGGCAGAACAGGCGGTAATCGCCTCACCTTCTTCAACGGCGATATCGAAGAACTCCGGGGCAAAGTCGTTCCTGTCAAAATTAGTGCAGTTCGCGCATTCAGCCTCACAGGTGAGATGGTGACAAAGCTCGAATAACTTTGCTGGCATGAAATATAAATCTAATGCTCATACTCCAGGCAAAGGTGATGATAAATGGCACGAACTCAAATAACATTTGGGTGATTTGGTAATCCTGAAACTTTCAAGCTCAGGTATGACAATAGACAAACAATCGAACAGTTGTGGAAAATATTCGACCTCAAGCAAAAAGAATTTGTCGGCAAAAAACAGCAATAATTAACAGAGAAGAATAATAAGCTACGTTAGAAACCCGACTTTTGAAAAGTCGGGTTTCTGTTCTCACCAGCTTGGAACTAAACATGAAAATATCGATTAAAATAAATAATAGTTAGATTATCCCTAAGTATAGGTAGGTTAAAACCTATGGTTATTGCAACTCACACTAAGTTAATGACCCTTGAGGAATACCTCAACTACGACGATGGCACCGATACCCTTTGTGAACTTGTGAATGGAGAACTTATCCCCATGCCCCCAGAAAGCCATCAAAATCAAAAAGTTTCAATCTTTTTACTAGCTTACTTTCTGAAGTTAGGAATACCGCCGCAATTATTGAGGAATCAAATTGCAATCTCTGTAATGGGTGGTAGAGCAACTGCACGCATACCAGATCTAACAATTCTTTCCGAAGATTTGGAACTAGAATTAAGCGAAACTAATCGATCGACAATTCTTTCGGATATGCCGCCACCTACTTTAGTTGTTGAAGTAGTCAGCCCCAAGCAAGAAAAAAGAGATTATCGATACAAAAGATCTGAATATGCAGCTAGACAGATTCCTGAATATTGGATTGTCGATCCGATCTTAGATAAGGTGACAGTTCTAGAACTCGTCGAAGGATTATACGAGGAACAAGTTTATACAGCCGAGCAAATTATTGGATCACCTCAATTTAGTCAGTTTAATCTAACTGCTAAACAAGTTTTAACTGGACTGTAAGACAAAAATTGATACTTATACTTCATTAAATGGGTACTAAGCTGTTAGTCATTTAATTTACATATCTCAGCCCCGCGCCCCGCTCCCCGCTTTCAAAAAATCTAGTATGTGATTTAAAGACGGATACTGATTAGCGATTGCATCCAGTCTTCGGGCTGGATGAGGATTGGAAGTTGGATCGTTCGTTTCGCGGGATCGGGTACTCTAGAGAGACAGTGTATTCATCCCAGCATCAATGCTAAGTCTTAAAAATATTCTCTCTGTTTTACTGCTATTCGTGCCGATTTCGATTTCAGGTCACTTCTTGGGCTGGAGCGACCAGGTGGTATTTGTCACTTCCGCCCTAGCTATTATCCCCTTGGCAGCCTGGATGGGGACAGCAACGGAAGAAATAGCTGTAGTGATGGGGCCAGCTCTGGGTGGCTTATTAAACGCCACTTTTGGCAATGCGACAGAGTTGATTATTGCGCTAGTTGCCCTCAATGCTGGACTGGTGGATGTGGTCAAGGCTAGTTTAACAGGTTCGATTATTGGTAACTTGTTGCTGGTGATGGGATTTTCGATGTTGCTGGGTGGCTTGAAGTACAAAGAGCAGACTTTTCAGCCTGTGGTGGCGCGAGTCAGTGCATCAAGTTTGAATCTAGCGGTAATCGCGCTATTGTTACCGACAGCAGTGGACTATACTTCAACAGGGATCGATAGCGATGCAATTCAGAAACTATCGATCGCAGTATCGATCGTCCTCATTATTGTCTATGGTCTAACGCTAGTATTCTCAATGAAAACTCATACTTATTTGTATGACGATGATGGTCTGGCGGCGATGGATCCGGAAGAATTAGCCGCAGCAAATCTGGCAGGTGATGATGACCACGGTAAGGTTAATTTACCGTTGTGGATTTCAGTATTACTCGGCTGTACGTTATTAGTCGCAGTCGAATCAGAATTTCTCGTTTCTACCCTCGAAGTTGCGACCAAAGAGTTGGGTTTAACCGCTTTATTTACAGGTGTAATCTTGGTGCCGATCGTCGGAAATGCTGCCGAACATGCCACTGCGGTAACGGTAGCGATGAAGGATAAGATGGATTTATCCGTATCTGTCGCCCTGGGTTCGAGTTTACAAATTGCTCTATTTGTTGCGCCAGTGCTCGTATTAGCTGGCTATATTATGGGCAAACCAATGGATTTGAATTTCAATCCATTTGAATTGGTGGCGGTAGCAGTGTCAGTACTGATTGCCAATTCGATTAGTTCGGATGGTCGATCGAATTGGTTGGAAGGTAGTCTATTATTGGCCGCTTATGTTGTCTTGGGTTTTGCCTTCTACTTCCATCCTGTAATTGAGGGAATTGGTTAAAAGAAAGCAAAAACAAATTATCGATCGGCTCCAAAATATTTAAATCTAATCAAAGCGGTATCAATTTATGAATTGACACCGCCTTGATTTGTTACTACCGTAGCTTTCTCTTCACGCTTATACCGCCGACAATGCTAGCAAGTAAGGCTGAATTAGTGTTTGAGCCGGAATTCCTAGCTGCTCATGCAGTCTTCTAATCATTTCTAATGTAAGTGGGCGTTTGCGGTTGAGAATTTCGGCAACTCTAGCGCGACTACCAATTGCTGGCTCTAGATCCTGTCTGGTTAAACCCCGACTCTCCATGTAATAAAGAATTGCTTCAATTGGTTCTGGTGCCAAAATTGACTCATACTTATTTTCATATGCTTCTACTAGAGTGGCGAGAATATCTAACTTGTCAAATTCTGGGGTACCTTGAGGTGCATCAAAAATTCGCTCTATTTCTGTCAAAGCTGCTTGATGATCTTCCTGATTTCTGATCGGCTGTAAATAGTACATAATTTGCCTTAAATATTTTCTGCATCTACTTTGTTGTATTCAGCATGAGTACCCACAAATCTGATAAAGATGATACCTATCTCATAACGAATATGGACAATCAGGCGATGCTTATTGCCTCTGATATTAAACACAACTCGATTATTTGCCAAAATACTGGCATTCGCATACACGTTCTTAATGTTTGCGGGGTTTTGCCAATCTGCATGAATAGTATCATCAATCCATGCTCTCAGAGCTGCTTCAGCTTCTGCATGAACTTCCCAAAATTCTCTTAGAGTGCTGCGGGAAATGATTCTCATCTTTAGATCATAGCTTGCTCCCGCAGCGGGAGCAATAGGGCTACGAAAATTTGTTAAAAACTCTTCGTACCCACATTCCTCAACACAACGATCGTAGACTAGATCTACACCACCCCAAATTTGCTGCTGTCCATGTCTAGCGATCCCGATTACCTCCAAAAAATCCTCACCGCCGCTGTCTATGATGTCGCGATCGAATCACCCCTAGACTATGCCCCCATCCTCTCTGAGCGGTTCAAAAATCAAATTTTGCTCAAACGGGAGGACATGCAGCCTGTCTTCTCCTTCAAGCTACGGGGAGCCTACAACAAGATGGCGAAACTCTCACCAGAACTATTGGCACGAGGCGTAATTGCCGCGTCTGCGGGGAATCACGCTCAAGGGGTGGCATTGGGTGCTAAACGACTGGGGACAACCGCCACGATCGTCATGCCCGTGACTACACCACAGATGAAGGTAAATGCCGTTGCAGCTAGGGGCGGGGAGGTGATCTTGTGGGGCGAGACTTATGATGATGCCTATGCCCATGCCTGTCAGCTTGGGAAAGAGCGGGGTTTGACTTTTATTCACCCGTTCGACGATCCGGATGTGATTGCCGGACAGGGGACGATTGGGATGGAGATCCTGCGCCAGTATCAGCAGCCAATTCATGCGATTTTCGTCGCTATCGGTGGGGGTGGTTTGATTGCGGGGATTGCGGCTTATGTGAAGCGGCTCTATCCTGAGACGAAGATTATTGGGGTGGAACCAGTCGATGCCGATGCGATGAATCGATCGCTCCAAGCAGGTGAACGGGTGAAGCTCGATCGAGTGGGCTTATTCGCCGATGGTGTCGCCGTGAAGGAAGTTGGGGTGGAAACCTTTAGACTGTGCCAAAAGTACGTGGATGAGGTGATCTTGGTCGATACAGACGATATCTGTGCGGCGATCGAGAATGTCTTCGAGGATACTCGATCGATCTTAGAGCCTGCGGGGGCACTAGCGATCGCCGGAGCCAAAGCCTACATCGAGCGGGAAGGGATCGAGGGTGAAACCCTGATCGCGGTGGCTTGTGGCGCGAATATGAATTTCAATCGGCTCCGGTTTGTGGCGGAACGAGCCGAAGTTGGCGAACGGCGGGAAGCAATCCTGGCTGTGACGATTCCGGAAGAACGGGGCAGCTTTCGCCGCTTTTGTACCTGCTTGGGCGCACACAATCTGACCGAATTTAACTACCGGATGGCAAACACCACCGCAGCGCATATTTTCGTCGGTGTCCAAATCCAAAATCGGTCTGAAACAGCCATTATCATCGCCAAGCTAGAGGCCGAAGGTTTCAAAACCCTCGATCTCACCGATGATGAAATGGCGAAACTCCACCTCCGGCACATGGTCGGCGGACGCTCTCCCGTTGCTCAAGATGAGCTGCTGTATCGGTTTGAATTTCCCGAACGCACGGGTGGATTAATCAAGTTCTTGCACAGTATGAATCCTGATTGGAATATCAGTCTGTTTCACTACCGCAATCACGGAGCTGATTACGGGCGGATCTTGATTGGGATTGAGGTACCGCCAGTAGAAATGAATGATTGGGCTGACTTTCTCGATCGAACTCCCTACCGCTACTGGGACGAACGCACCAATCCCGCTTATCAGTTATTCTTGAATTATGAGGGCTAATTCTGGGATCGACAAGTTAACTCAAGTTACTTTGAGGATAAGAAAATGGCATATAATAATTTTACGTTAGAAACAGTTTTAGATAAATTTAAATTAAGTCTATTGGAAGACCGCTTTTGTCAACTTCTACCTACTGTCGATCCACAACCAGAATTTCTAATAATATTTGAATATCTTTTTGAGTTAGGAGAGGCTGCCAAAAGTGAAAAGGCAAAATCAGAATTATTAGTTAGTCCAGTATTAGCACAAGCGAGAAAGTTAACAGATCGGGCAGTTCAGCTATTCTCTGGTGAGGAGTTTAATGTAGACCAAGCGCGAGGTTTAAATGGATTTTGTGATTTCTTATTTACTAAATCTATCAATAGATTTTCGATTGAATCTCCAGTATTAATGTTAGTGGAGGCTAAACGTGGAGAAATAGAAAGTGGATGGGGGCAATGTGTAGCTGAAATGGTAGCTGCACAGATCTACAATCAAAATCACGAGCAAACTATTCCAGTAGTTTATGGATGTGTAACTAGTGGGAGACTATGGCAATTCTTTAAATTAGAGGACAATCGAATCACGATCGATCCTACTAATTACTCGCTGTTACCAGTACAGAGAATTCTTGGTATTCTCAAGTGGATATTGAGTCAGTAGTTTACTTTTTGAGTAAGCTATTAGTAACTGCGATCGGGATCGGTAAATCCGATTGACCCATCCTAATTCCGTCTGAACACATCCTGCTGCAAGTAAACAACGCTTGGAGTCATCGGTGGTAAGGAAAGGAAGGCATTAAAGCTGGCATCGTAATTAAAGTTTCGATCGGGTGGATTAAAATAAGAATATTGTGTTGACCCCGCTCGAAATCTGCCGCCAAATTCCAGTGGAGTTGCCAAGCTGACAAGAGAACCACTGTAATTGAAAGATCCACTATCCCAGTCTTCCATAAATCGCATGTAGTTGTTTAAGCCACCGCTATACAAAGGGCTGCTGGTGCCATAATCACGATCCTGACCTAAGTTGCCAAAACTCTGAGCGGTAAAAGACAAGAATGCAGCATTAACTGTTGTTGTCTGAGCAATATACATCTTTGTATCGGGTCTTTTGGTGAGTGAGCCACCAGTCCAGGGTGAGTTACCACTAATCAGACCCTCCCAGGGGAAGATGAGACAGTTGACATTAGCAGTGGGAATTTTTGACGGATCATCTTCGGTTTTGCGACTGACGCAATTGACCGAGAGTGCGGTAATCGTATCTGCCATAATTGCAGCAGGTTTTTTAGCAATCGTATTATAGTCACCTTGGAGATAAACACTTTGGTCGCTGGCGATCGTCATTGCGCCAGGTAAATTTCGACCACCATTAAAAGCAAAAGCATAGGGAGTGACTGGATAGTCAACATTAACCGAACTAGGATAAGTTCGATAGTAATCTACTACAACTTCGGTACCATCTGAATTTTTTTGCTTGATTCCTCTGGTACTTGCAACAACATCAGGAGTACCAGTATTTACGCCGTCCAAAAAGTCATCAACGTGAGCATGAAGCACCAGTCCCCGTTCGGTTTTGTCTGCTGCTGCCAGTCCCAGTCGATCGAAACTGCCAATAATGCTGCCACTAGCTGGAGCACGGAGAAATAATACACTATTACCCGAAAAGGCATCCACGGCAGGTGGATTAGTTGGTGCAATGGTAGAATCGCCACTGGTGAGAGCGGGTATTAACTGAGTATCCAGATCGGCAGCAACCGTCAAATCCGCTGGCAAGTTCACAAACCGACCATCCCGATTCCAGACAGTCAAACTTTCGATATTAGTTTGCAAAGTCTGGATCCACCGACCTTCTCGTTGATCGTACAGTCCATAGGAAGGCCCGATCGTTGTGGCAGCATTGGCAGGTCTAATGCCGAGCAAATCGGGTAGAAATGACTTAGAGCCTGAATCAGTACCACCACCACCGCCGCCACCACCGCCAGCAGGGGTAGGGATGACATCGGGTGGTGTGGGTGGAGTGTTGCCATTGTAGCCGAGATTTCTTGCAACTCGGACGATCGGTGCAGGTAGAAAGCAGCTCTTCCTTGCTTTGGCGATACTGGCTGGACTAGCCTTTGAGATGGTATCAATCTGACCTGGGGTCAATTCAAGATTTAGAGTGATGTTGCCCAGTAGTGTTGCAAAAGTTGCTTGAATGTCTGGGGGTAACGTACCTGCTGCGGATACGTTCTGGTAATCAACTGGTTTTCTACGCGCCGAAATAGCTACCTGTAAAGCTCTTAATACCTTATCAATCTTAGCATCACTCAATCCATTGGTAGTCGTGTCTGCTGTAACACTAGCATAGTTGAGAATATCTCTAAGTCGATCTGTAGATCCATCGGTCGGCTTGGCACAAAATCTCGCTTCTTCTTCGGCATTATCACGGGTCAGAACGAGTACAGGCTGCTGCAAACTGGTAATTTCACCCAAGCTCAAGTTATGACACTTGAAGTTGCTACCTTGTCTGGTCGAATCGATGTAATTTTGGGCGGGATCTTGACCAGAAGTAAATGTAGTTACACAAGTCTCCCCCTTGGCATTTGCACCACTTTGAATCGCGGTGAACTTAAAGGGAATTGGTGAATTGGGAGTCATCTGCAATCGCAAATCGGCTTTACCAAAATATTCACCAATCTGATTGGTGAGATAATTACGCTTGCGGAGGAAACCTGCCTGAGGTGGATTCAGTTGTTGTACACCATTCCCTTTATTCGCCACTTGACCCAACAAGGTATTCATCTCAGTTGTCGAAAGTGGTTCCAGCGGATTTGGTGGCCTCTTGTAGGCTGGAAAAGGAGCAGAAGTAGTTCCCGAAAAAATTCTAGTTGTACCAACTCGACCAGCACTATAAGGTGAAGCATCGACTCGATTATAGATATCTCCAGCGACAGTCACTTTATTCAGGAAATCGATCCCTGTTGTTCCCACTGGATTGGGTGTGACTGGTGTTGGTTGCACATAGAGATTGGCATTGGTATGAACTCGACCAGTCAAGGTCATCGGGGTAGTGGAGTCGATCTCTAGATCTCGATCGTAGAATGCCGCAAACTGAAACAGCGGGATAATCTGACTCTTAAAGTCCATTTGCAAGACAGTTTGAGCATCTCCCCGCTGTAACGATGACGCTGGATTGGTTGGGTCTACTTTTGCCGCAGTCGAGTAGACGGTGTACCGATATTGCTGCGAGTTCAAACCTGCATACAGTTGTCCTGAGGGGATCACCGACGGAACTGGTGCCGCCACTGCTGAAGTTGGATCGTAAATTGTTTTATCAGCAACGAACGTAAAAGCAGTATAGTCAATTTGTTTGCTGATATTTGTAGCCTGAACTGAACCGCCACTACCAGTAACATTTGCTGAATTACTATTATATTTAAAAGCATAATTCCGACACTCGAAATCACTAGCCGTGTCTAAAACGGTAGTGTTAGTCGCAACAGAAAAACAGTTGGCAATATTTGCTGGTGAGACTGGATCTGTAGCGACTGTTTGACCTGGACTCAATCCGGTTGGCAATCTGTAACCAACAAACTTTTGCCGGAGCTGATCGGCGCGTTTATTTAAGCCTGATTCAGCCGCATAAAAAGTATTGGTACCATCAACATAGGCATTTGTCGATGATTTAGTGATATTTGTCACTAGCAAATATGCGCCCAGCAGACTAAACATCACCACACTAACGATCGACACAATTACCATCGCATAGCCACGATCCTGCTGCGAATCTTGCTGGGCGATCTGCTGTGCTCGAATGATGAATTGAATCAGTTTTTGGGCTTCTGTTTGTTCTGACAGATGATGTTTTTGCTTGTTGTTAAACATTGCCTAATCAAATTTTTATAAAGTATTAAATCTAGATTGGGGCAGACGTAGATGTGAACACCCTCTGTCAAAACGACTGATTTATTTGAATGCGCTAGCTATCCAGAAGCTATACAGATGTATGCAGCCTACCTAATCAATCGCCTATTATTAGTCTACCCACAGTTCAATTACAAACTGCGATCTCAGTCACTTTCAATCTAGATTTTGCAAAATACAAAATAGCCACAAAATTTTAGTGTGTACTAAAACTTTGTGGCTAAAAGCCATTCATGCTTAATTCAAATTAAATCCTAGCTCTACTGTCCTTTTTGCTTCCAGGTAGCTACTAACGATTGCACAGCCTGATAATTAGCCGCTGTTTTTGGGACCATGATCGCCGTCCCGATCGCGCGTCGCCACTTTTCCTTACCAGCATAGCCTTCAGCAATAGTAGCAATCTCGATCGACCATTTATCGATCGATTCATTGACGGCGATGGCGGCTGAGGGGTTGTCGGTCGGGATTTTTTGAGCCGCTTGGATTGCCACAAGATAGGAAGTCGCATCCCCTGGGGTGATTTTTGCACCAGCACTTGCTAGAGCGGCAGTTTGGCTAGGATCTACAACTGACTCACTCGTGACTGATGGCAAGGTGAGATTGTTGGCAGCAGGTGTGGCAATAGGTTTGATGTCAGGGGACGATTGGGACACCAGCATCAATATGGCACCTCCAGTTGCCACCATTAAGGTCATCAAAAAGCCTACACTTGCCCAGTGGGGCACACGTTTACGATTTCTAACAGGTTTGGCTCGCAAGACGATTTCACTACTTCCCATCAGATCGCGGTTGACGATCGGGATCGGGATCGAGATGGGCGGTATGTAAGGGGCGTAAATATCTTCCCGCGCTGATTGTGAGGCAGGAGGTGTGTAGGCTGGTATCGGAGTCGAAATCGATTCTATGGTTGTCCCAGAAAAGATTGGACGGTGAAGGGAAGCTGTGGTTGGGATCAGCGATACTGGTGTCTGTAAGGGTTTCCAGTGATGTTCGCTCAGTTCGACGAGGCGACTAGTCAGGTAAGTATCGATCGTGCCCAGATTGAGATCGGGATGATAGTTGAGTGCTTCTAGCAGCGCAGTTGTAAATAGCCCATGCCCCAAGCCAGCATCCTCATGAGAAAATTCATGACTCTGACAGGAGAGAAAAGTCGGCACCTGATAGGTGTGAGCCAGTTTGGTAGTGACTTCGCCGATACCACTGCTCTGGGGTGAGTGGATCGATCGATTGGCATCGAGGAACACTAAGGCATTTACACCGATATCGTTGAACTGTTGATACAATTTGCGGATGGAGATACAGGTATTTGGTATATCCTGGACATCACCATCGATCGGCATCAGGTAATCTTCACCCTCAAAACTAATCCCACAACCACTAAAAAAGAACCAGACTAGATCCCCATGATGAAGAGTATCCCAGGACCATTGTTGCAGCCATCGATCGATATTGGCTCGATCGGGATAGGTGGATTTATCGCCATGATTGGGCGACGTATCAGTCATCAATAGACATTGCGCGGGACTCCACCCAGCCGCATCGACAAAAAATTGCTCCATTGCTACCGCATCTGCCAGTCCATAGCCGAGAGCTGGTAATGACTGATATTGGTTGATCCCGATCGAAATACACGTTTGAGTTGCCATTCAAAGTTTAATAATTAATAGACCAAACTGCCGTGTATCCAAACCTTTCTCTTTGGTATTGTTAGCACCTGAAGATCGCTATTATCTAAAACTATCCCAGTCTAAAGTGACTAACCACGATCTACCCAGCTAATTTTTTGGCGATCGGCAGTCGTTCCAACACTTGTTAAAATTATCATACCATTCTAGCAATAGATCTCTTCCTAACCACAGACTATTGATGTAGCATCTAATAAAAAGATTGAAGGTAGCTCCAGTCCTGTGGTTCCACTAGTAGCAGGCGCAGCTATAGACATGGCACTGACACAGTGAATATTACTATGCTTACGATAGATCTCTGGTAAGGGCTGAAATGCTGAAAGCTTAATCGACTGAATACTCGGTGGTGAATCAATCGGTAATCCGACGAGCTGGCGCACCAATCCAGCGGCTGTCTCAACAGACTCAGCCTGGAGAATCAATAAATATCTAACCGAATCACCATCGAGTTGAGTGGTACGAGGGCTGGTTCTGGTTTGCTGACTGGGTAAAAGTACCTGCTGTGCTTTACCAAAAATTCGGTGTCCGACATCGATTACGACTAGCTCGCGACCTTGATAGGTGGTCAAGCTGACTCCAGTTCGATCGGGATCGCCGTATACTCGATCGAGCGTGGTCACTTTCTGCACTCGATCGAGTGGCAATGCAAAGTCTCCCTCACCCAGCTTGAAGGTAATTAGCCGTTTGGTTGCTTCAGTCTGCTGCGCCGCCAACCGTCGGGATCTCAGTGGGGAATAAATAGCCATAGGTGCAATGCCCTTTCGATACTACTATCTATAGTTCCACCATCGATCGCGAAAGTTACTATTGTTGGATGGTGAATAGTGGATGGTAGGCAATGTAAATAGCTTAATCGCTTAACCATCCGAATAAATCGCCTAAGGTGAGCTGAAAATCCGTGGCAAATTCAGGTACGGGTAGTATGTCTAGCTCCTGCTCAAAAACTTGAGTCGATTTATCTGATGCGTAAATAAATATCGATCGCTCGGCAGGGTCAATCAGCCACCCCATCTGTGTTCCATGCTGCAAGCAATGCAAGATGTTCTTGGTTACTTTGGTTTGGCTTTGGTCGGGAGACAGAATTTCAATCGTCCAATCGGGTGCAATGGCAAATACATTGGCAATATCGCCATTTTTATCGCGGGGAATTCTGCTGCTGGCAAATACCGTCACATCGGGTACAGTCGCCCTACCACCAAAGCTACAACGCAGTTCACTAAAAGCACGTACTAACCGCTGAGGTTTGAAAGTCGAGTTAATATTGATAATTAGTTCGGACTGGATTAAGCTATGTTTTCCCTGTGGCATGGGCTTTTGAATAATTTGACCATCGATGAATTCGCTTGCTGGCTTGGTTTCGGGCAGCAACAAGAACTCAGCCAATGTCATGGCTTTAACCAGCGATTGAACCATTTTTAGTCCACCTAGATTTCAATTTAACTCTATTTTACACACTTCCCAGTTGCAAATTGGATATCTAGTTTAGTGAGTGGATAATGAATAGTGAATAGTGGATGGTGAATAGTGAATAGCAATAAACCTAATTCTCCCGATCTCCCCGCTCCCATCTCCCTGCTAACTCCTCCGAATCTTCTGAGCGGCTAGATAAATTTGTACCCACGTACCTGTGACTTGATTTGTTTTGATCTGAAGTGATTTGGCAATCGATTCCAACGAATCTCCAGCTTTTAATTTGGTTAAAATTTCCAGTTGCTTGGAATCTAGATCCTGACAAAATGTTTCCCACTGACTAGTCGTTAAGCCTAAATTATGGGACTGGAGTGAAGTATGCAGCCACTCACTTACCAGTCCTGATTCTGCTTTAATTGCAAAGACTTTGAGCGTGTGATAATCGACTTTTTCACGGAGTCGATATACTTGCTCGATCTCCATTTTCAGCGTGATGGCGATCGCGGCAGGAGATTTACCCTGGAGATATAGATCCAGCCAGATCCCTGCTGCTGGGCTAATCTGCTCGACCAAATAATCGCGCAGTGTGTCCTTGACTCGATCGCGAGTAACTCGATCTTCTTGCCATTCTTGCTGTTGCTGATAACTCTCTTGAGCTTGTTTGTCGAGCAAGCTTAAAGTTGAGTCACTATCATCAATAATTTCATCAGAGATTAACTTAACTAGATCGCCGTGGGGGACATTAGTGATGCCACCTTTTTGCGATCGACAGAGGTAATTAACAAATCGATGTGCTAGTAAAGGTCGATTGCGGACTGGGCGCAAGCAATATTCTTCAATGCTGGCAAATAACAAGATATCTCGCAGGCGGGGATTATTAGTACATTGTCCAATCCAGCTAATTTGCTGCTGAATATACTTATCACCTTGGAGCATTTCTTGAATCACTTCTTGCAAGACATCCACTACATTTCGCTGCCTGTCATTGCTCAAAGTCAGCCATGCGCGAATCTTGTCTCGCAGCACCGCCAATCCGCCCAACCGCTGCATCAGATTCTTGTATGCCCGTTCTGGCGGCAATCCGAGATACCTTTGGAGCAGAATCCGCCAGCGATAATCGATCGCT
The DNA here is from genome assembly GCA_025351825.1 of Chamaesiphon sp. 341R_metabat_111. Taxonomy (GTDB): domain Bacteria; phylum Cyanobacteriota; class Cyanobacteriia; order Cyanobacteriales; family Chamaesiphonaceae; genus Chamaesiphon. The sequence continues at coordinate 30,615 of JANXVE010000052.1, forward strand.
TGTTCGGCGATTTTTAGCTGGGCTGGATCGAGGGTTTCCCACCGCTGACGATCTTCCCCCAGCAACCAGTTGAGAATACTCGCTTGAGTAGTGCCATTTTGCCCATTGCTTTCGATCTCGATCCGCGCCGCCCATTTCGTGGCGATGCGATCGACGACTAGTTCCGTCATCTGGCGGTTGCTCCTGTCTTGTCCCTAAAAATCAAAATAGCGATACTGCTCCGTCATCAAAAGTAACGATCGATTGAATGCTAACCGTCATATGGCGTACATACTTATTTACCAAACTTTGTAAAATTGGTAAATGTCACAAACAGATAACAAAAGTAGTTTAACATCTAAAAATCGCCACTAAGTTTAATAATTTGGTAGTGCTCGTGTTTGGGCGATTTAAGCGCAGGATAAATATAGCGATCGGCACCAGTCCCATCATCCCCGATCCAGTCGCGATCGGTATATCTTTTGAAAGGTTAGTTCTGACAGCGGGAACGATCGAAAAGCAGGACAACTAGTAACTAGTTATCCTGCTTTTTAGGCTATTTGGCTTAAAATGAAATAATTAGATAACCACTCTGAAACTTTGCGCCCGTAACACTAGATCCCTTCAATTGTGGTGGCAGCAAAATATTTCGCCGCTGGTCTCCAGCCTCGATCGTCACTTCTGGCCCCGATTGAGTCAGCTTGACTTGGGTTTTATCAAAACCAGGTAAATACAGCCGAACCTCGCGCTTGGAGACATCAATAACGAGCGGTTTGGGTGCCGTTACTGCCTGAGCAAAATCTGGTATCCCATCGATTAAGGGTTGCCAATCATTACCAACTTGGGTTGGGACTGTTGACACTGTTAAGGGGTCAAATTCAGCCGCGATAGAACTATTATGAGTACTCTGATTGAGAATGATGCCGCCAATCGTCAAGCCCGACTGTTGGGCACTACCCCACAGATATTTTGCAGTAGCAATTGCCGCAGGATCTTCTGTTGCTACTAGATAACCAACTACTCGCTGGGGATTGCTAAAGATCGATTGACTTTGCGTTAACAGAGCTGTCGCTTCCTGCATCGGTTGGGAGATCGTGCTTTCGCCCGTCCAGGCGATTGCCAACACACCAGCCATTGCTGGTTGCATGATGGGCGCGACAGTGCGCCACAGGTCAGATTCTTCCACTACGGCGATAAAGCGACGCAGGTACCAACCAATTGCTTCTGGCGTTCCGATCGTGCGTAGGGTAGTCATGTCACCCGTGCCATCATAGACGATCGCATCATACTTGTCACTAGCATCATACTGCCTCAGCGCATTTAGAGCGATCGCACTATCCATTCCAGGTAGAATCGCCAATTCCTGTCCATAAACACTGCCCAAAATCGGCGATCTCAAGTATCGCGCTTCAATCTGCTTAATGTCTTCCCAGCCACGCTCGATCGCCACTGTAGCTGAAATTGATACTATCTCCAAGTTTGCGCCAATCGATTGGGGCGTATCCGTCAGCGGAACACCCAGCAAGATCCCCGTCGCAGGCGTAGGATCTTGACTGACAAATAATACTCGCCGACCGAGGCTAGCTTGTTGTTTGGCGGCGGCAATCGCGACTGTAGTTCGACCAGAACCGCCTTTACCAAGGAAGGTGAGAATTTGGGGCATATTATTCTACAACTTTGAGTTCATCTTCAAAAAACCAGGTACTAGTCTTGTCTTCAAAGCGGACGACGGCACCAACACCGCTACCGTCTGTCATTTTGAAATCTTCGATCGTCCCTATCTTACCTAGTTTACTCACAACGCCGTTCGATACCCGATCTCTGAGGCGAAAAACTTTAACTTGTTGACCGATTTCCATTTAACTTAAATTTTTTTGATATTCTCCATTCCACAGTTTACCCGAATTCTAGGCGCGGATTAACTCTGTGGGATCGATCGTTTCGCTGAAGTTTCTCGTTCTATTTTACTCGATCGCATTTTGACTCAAGCAAGTAAAATATCTGTATGTCCTTTGGTATAGTAGCCATGTTCCAGTCCGAACTACCCAGATACCTGCCTACCGCCGACGAATTGCCCTGCTCTGATGATACTCCTGTGGATAATGAACTCCAAGAATTGATACCCAGTTTACTCAAGTCAATTTTGCAGATCTTATGGGCAGATCGAATGGATTGGTTTTTTGGGATTGATATGGGTGTCTACTACCATCCAGAACAACCGCCAATCGTGCCTGATGGCTTCCTCAGCTTGGGAGTTGAAAGGTTTTATGATGAAGAACTCCGCCCCAGCTATGTGCTGTGGGAAGAGCAAGTTGTGCCCAGTTTTGTGCTGGAAGTAGTCTCGGTTACGCCTGGGCGAGAATATACCAGCAAGCTCGATGACTATGCCCGCATGGGAGTCCTATACTATGTGATCTACAACTCCAAGCGACGGCGGAAACCAAAGCTAGAAATCCATAAATTAGTAAATGGAAAGTATGAGTTGCAAGATACCCACCCATTCTGGATGCCAGAAATTGGCTTGGGTATCGGTTATGAACGCGGCGATCACTGTGGATTGACACGGGATTGGCTATATTGGTATGACGAGGACAATCAACGTTATCCGACACCAGCCGAACAGATTAAACAGTTTCAGCTTCAGGCTGTCCAGGAACGATCTCAACTAGCTCAAGAGCGAATGCGATCGAATAAACTAGCTGCCAAGTTACGCTTATTAGGCATCGATCCAGACGAGTAAAGAATCAATGAATACAGTATATGGCGATCTGATTGAACTAGCTAAAATCGGAAAATTTGATGTAATAATTCACGGCTGCAATTGTCAATGTCGAATGGGACGTGGGATTGCGCTGACAATTAAACAGCAATTTCCAGAGGCTCTGTCGGCAGATTATGAAACAACAGTTGGCGATCGATCTAAGCTGGGAAACTTTACATCTGCTCACATTTATCGAGATGGCTGGGACTTTGCGATCGTCAATGGCTATACTCAATTTCACTGGAAAGGTGAAGGTGTTTTAGCTGACTATGATGCAATTAGATCGGTATTTAGGCAAGTGAAGCAACAATTTGGTGGCAAACGAATTGGCTATCCGAAAATCGGCGCAGGATTGGCGAGAGGTGATTGGTCAATTATTGAGGGGATTATTGGCGAAGAATTGGCTGGCGAAGATCATACTTATGTTGAACTTATGAGTAGATCTTTGCCTGAATAGAATAAATTGTCCAACTAATCAGGTAGGGGTAATTCATGAATTACCCCTACCCTAATTAACTGAACGAGTTTAGATAACCTTCGCAATCACCGTGCGGTGACGCGGCGTGTTTGCAGTAATGGTTGGAGCTTCAAATCCAGCATCAACTAGTGCTTGAGCAATATCTAGAGTGAAATATCGATCGAGATATGGTTCGGTACTTTTGAGCAGTGTCAAAATATATGGAGCCATTTGAGCATAGATTTCCGAGGCTGGATTCATATCCATAATCGCAATATGTCCACCTGGTTTGAGTAGACGTTTGGCTTCGACAAAAATCTCATGGGTGGCTGTCTGAGGTAGTTCGTGACAGATTAGAAATAGGGATACCAAATCGTAACTATTTGCAGGTAAGCCAGTCGATTCTCCGGCGGCGTGAACCCAGTTAATTTGCGTAGATTGTTTCTGCTCGGCGCGGTAATTGGCGATCGATAAAAAGTATGGTGATAAGTCTAATCCTGTAAGTTGAGCATCTGGATAAACCTCTTGCATCGCAAAGGTACTCATTCCCACACTACAGCCAATATCGAGGATGGCTTGAGGTGCAGTAGGTAAAGCTTGAGTAACTAGATCGTGATAAGTTTGGCGGAGTTGAGTGTCTCCAGTTCTGCCAGTTTCAGCAAAAATCTTGGCGTGAACTGAGTAAGCCGCAACCTCGACTTCCATCGCCGCATCCCAGCTCATATTGCCCCGCTCATAGGCGTGAAAGGATGTGAGATAGTATTCAGGATATTTGAGATTGAGGTTGGTAATCTGTGCTAGATCTGCCTCCCACTGCGGCGACAATGGTGCAGAACCACCTCTCGATCGCAAAAACTTCACATCGTCCCGCCAAGCTACCCCGATCGACTCAGCCCGTTTGATAATCAATTCCCGCGCCTGATTTTTGGCGAATTTAGCCAGCGGCTTAATCGAGAGCAAACTATTTACAACTTGGCTAACAAAGCGATCTGTCGGATTAAGGGTAGCTGTCATAATTAGTTGATAGTTGATAGTTGATAGTTGATAGTTGATAGCGATAATTGTATTCTCGCACACTCCCCATCTCGCACACTCCCCATCTCCCCATCTCCCCATCTCCCCATCTCCCAGTCTCCCCGTCCCCCAGTCCCCATCCCAAGCAGATCGAGCCTAACAACCAATTCCTGGGCATACTAGGTTGAGATAGTCTTGAGAGTACAGATGGTAGTGAATAGTGATTTGCCGACCGAGATAAGCCCGATAAATGAGTTTGTGCAAATTGGGGATTTTCAGGTACCGCCAGCGGAATTAGTACCTCTATTGAAGCGATACCAGATGTTGCCTGGAGTGTTGCGTGAACTGGCGATCGATCGGGCAGTTACTGAAGTAGAATGCAGTCCAGACGAACAAATGACTGCGCTCAAACAGTTTTACGATCGTCATCAATTAACCGATGAAGACCGACTCGAACAGTGGCTCCAAGCATATGGATTAGAGCGTCCATATTTGTCAGAAATTGCTATTCGTAACTTCAAAATCGACAAATTCAAACAACAAACTTGGGGTAATAAGGTGGGATCTTATTTTCTCAAACGCAAGGCAAAATTGGATCGAGCCATCTATTCACTAATTCGGACGAGCGACATTGGAATTGCTCAAGAAATCTACTTTAGATCGATCGAAGGCGAACAAACATTTGAAGAGATTGCCCGCCAATATTCTCAAGGTGCTGAGTCAAAAACTGGGGGGCTAATTGGCCCTGTAGAGCTAAGTACGCCACACCCAGCTATTGCCCAGCTAATTATGACCCAACCGATCGGTCAAGTTTGCCGTCCGGTACAATTAGAACAATGGTTTGTGATTATTCGCCCAGAACAAATCATTCCCGCTCAATTAGATGATTCGATGCGTCAACGATTGGTTGATGAATTATTTCAAACTTGGCTACAGGAACAGTTGATGGTCGATCGTTACTAATTATTTAACCCAAGTTGCTACTATTCTTCGGCTCTAACACCTGTAAAGTACTCAGGTGCATTGCCCTCAATCCATTTGATATTGCAACCAATGCTCGGGCGTTGATTGGGATCTACCTCTTTACCTGCAAGGAGGGATTCGATCGCGTGGCGCAGATCTTGTCCGGTCACTGGTTTACCATTAGAGGGACGACTATCATCCAATTGTCCCCGATACGCTAAATGTCGTCGAGCATCGAATAAAAAGAAATCTGGTGTACAAGCAGCCGTATAAACTTTTGCAACTGCCTGACTAGGATCGCAGCAGAGCGGGAAATTAAACCCTTCCGCATGGGCTAAAGCTTGTAAATGCTCTGGAGCATCATCGGGATATTTTTCAATGTCGTTGGGGCTAATGCCTACTATGCCCAAACCTTGACTAGCGTAATCCTTGCCAATCTGCGCCAGTTGCGTCTGAACATGCTTGACAAATGGACAGTGAACCGAAATAAACATCACGAGCAACGCCGATCTGCCAGTAAAAGTATCCAGGGAAATCGCGTCTCCACTGACAACATCAGTTAAGTTAAAAGCTGGCGCACTTACGCCCAAAGGTAGCATTGTCGATGCGGTTCTGACCATAGGATTAGGCTTTAGATGTTAGGGATTAGGCTTTAGGGAAAAACTGCAAAAACAGTCAACATCTATTAGCCTATCCTAAATCATCACGTTCCTACCCTAAAGCCCAAAGCCTAATTCCTAATTCCTCATACTTGCCTTTGTATAGACAGGAATCAACGATTGGAGTAGTCCATTTGCTGCTTTCCCATATTCCTCAATCTCGACTAGCTGCTCGACAGCATAAGTGATCCCTTCTTCAAGATCTGGGACGGATGGGTAATTTTTGAGTACTTCCAAGATCAGATCGTCGAGCTGATAGTCTCGCATCATACTGACTGATTGGCTACTGAAGTTAAAATCAGGCTTGAGCATCAGCAATAGAATGATTTTGGCACGCAATGGATTGGCGGAACTCATCACATTTTGGCGCAATACGAAGGTATCGTACTCAGGTATGATGGGTCGATCGTCTTCAAGTTCGGGATAATCGGATTGACCGTCTTCACACAGATCGGGCGCGCAATAGGTTTCGTAGGCGGATTCGTCTACATCATCGTAGCCACTGGATGCCTGAGCTGCAAATTGCTGGGTAGGTAGTGGCTCATAGTTGCGCTGTAACGAGGATGGCACACCCAGATCCGTTAGTTGAGTCGGCTCTGGTGCGTAAGCACGTTGGAATGATGAAGGCACGGCTCCCAGGGCAGAATTGGTGGGTTCTGGTTGAGATATCCTAGCTGATGGCGTTGGTGCTGTTTCGACTTGCGGCGAAGCTGGCTTGGATTTATTGCCGTGTTCTCGATCGAATTCAGGATATAGTTGTCCGATAGCTAAGTAAATCACTTTAGCAACCGCAATATATTGTTTGGGCTTATTAACTGTGCCAATCAATTTTTGCAACAAGGCTCTCAATAATTCAAGTGTGTTGTTTTCACGAATTATTTGCTCGATTAAATATTGGAAATTAATTGAGTTTAAGTATTCTATATCCTTTTCCCATCTACCAGTACACAAGCAATACAGCATTTTTTTGATGCGAACTGCTTCCTGATGTTTATCTAGGTAGTTAACGACTTGTTGAAGTAAGTTCGGGTCATTAATCCTCATGAAATTAACCAACTTTTAGCTAAATTTTAGTCAAGCGGACGCTGCTTGCGCGTTGTTGCAGTCGGAGATGCTGTGCCCAATGCTGCGCCTTAGCAAGATAGAGATACTCGAACAATGATTGTTCGAGCAAGATCGCTCCTTCCAATCTCTATTGTTCCCACTAAAGCTGCGTCGCTAACTAAACTAGATTAATTTTAAGCTTTGATTTGGGTTACTTTAGCGAGGTTAGCTCGATCGATTCTGACATCCAAGGCACTATCTTCGCCGCCACTGAGCGAACGGATCACTTCTCCCAGTACCAATGGTTCGGAGACTCCAGGGGCAGGGTGAATCACCGTCCGAGCGCGCACCTTGAGCTGTTTGTCAGCCGAACCAGATCGACCATAGGAATACAAGTCTGCTGCGGCTTGACGGAGTGTGGCATCCAATCCCGCTTCGGTGACAGGTGCTGCTACGACAATTGTAGCTCGATCGCTACCATTGTCATAAATCAAGGAGTAATGAAGTGCCCCAGGGACATTGGAATGGACGATTGGTACCAAGCTCAAGGCAAACAAACCAGCCGTCAGCACGCCCATGAAGCCAGTTGCACCAACTAATCTATATTTGAATGACCATTTTAGGGCTAAGGCTAAGATCGTCACGACGGTAAAGGCAATTGTCGCAATTCCCGACCATTGGAAGTACTGAGCAAATTCAGAGGTGGATATCATGGGAGTTGGGAGTTGGGAGTTGGGAGTTGGGAGTTGGGAGTTGGGAGTTGGGAGCGGGGAGCGGGGAGCGAGGAGCGGGGAGCGGGAAAAATAACGTACCAAATATCTGCTTCTTTTCTCCCAACTCCCAACTCTTCACTCCCAACTCTTATTCCGATTCGTTACTAATAAAGTCGGCGATTTTGGCCTCTCCGGTCATTTGGAGGGCGGCTTTCATCGTGTGCCAGCCGAGATTGGCACACTTGATTCTCACGGGAAATTGAGCGACTCCTTTCATCACGTTGAGCTTGCGCTGCTCGGTGGGAAATTCGGTTTCTCCCTTCATCATCCCCTGAAAAATCTTTACCAATTCTAGAGCTTCATCGATCGTTTTGCCAGCAATTGCCCCAGCCATCAGATCGACGGAAGCCATCGCAATCGCACAGCCTTCGCCTTCAAACTGGACATCAGCAATCCGTTCGCCGCTAGGATCTAGCTGTAATGTTAATTCGATCGTATCACCGCAAGAGGGATTATGACCTTTCTGATATCGATCGATTGGTGTAGTTTTGCCGCGATGTTTGGGTTTCTTGTAGTGTTCGAGGATGACCTGTTGGTACAGATCGCGCAAATTAGTCGTATTCATAGCAATTTAGAACAGATCGATCGATAACCAGATCTTCATTATCATCGATCGCTACTGTAGTAGCTAGCTCCCGATCTAACAAAAAAGGCATCAACTCAGCACAATTATGCTGAGTTGATGCCTTTTTCTAAAGCCTACTTAAACAGACCGCTGCCAAAGATACCTAAAAGACCGCTGAATGGACTCAGAATTGAACTGAAGCCGTCCCCAACACGAGTTAGGTTATTCCGACCGATCACGATCGTATCGTTGTTTTGGAGGCGAGGATTGCTTTCTGGATCGATGCCTCTGGCAAAGTTGAGCTTGATCATCCGCTTGGTCACAGTCCCATTGGGATTGAGGCGAATGAAATCCACTTCATTTTTGTTTGCACGAGTGGGATTAAAACCACCTGCAACCAATATCGCCTGATTGAGAGTTGTATTAGAAGCAACTTCAATGGTACTCACTCGTTGATTTGGGCCACTGCCTGTTTCTCCGAGGACATTGATTTTGATCGTTGCTGGTGATAAGGTTGAAGATGCGATCAGGTCTACATCCTGAGGATTAGCAGCTTGAGCGAACGGAATGATAATTCGATCGCCTTCTTGCAAGATGATATCCTGACTGCTATCGCCCTGCTGAAGCAGTTTGAATAAGTTAATCGCGATTTTTTGTTCGCCGCTCCGAGTCATCCGAATCAATTGGATTTGACTGATATTAGCGTTGGGTTTGATTCCCGCTGCGGCTTGAATTGCGTTGGTAACGGTCGGTAGAGCTACAGCCCCAGTGAGCTGGGTATTGTTGTTGGTATTGTTGCTTTCACCTTTGACGGTATAGGTACCTGGACGATTTACTTCGCCGACAACTACTACTTTAGGCGGACTAATTGCCTGTGGGCCGAGGTTGGAAGCTGCAACTAGCGAACTATTTGCGTTATTAATTTCTGTTGATGTGGGCAATAAGATCGTGTCACCATCTTGGAGGATGATATCTTGGCCAAAATCACCTGATTGGAGCAGACTCATCAGGTTGATGGGCACTGTCTGCCCAGCTCCAGTCCGAGTATTGCGGCGGACTTTGATCCGGCTCAGATCGGCAGAAGCTGTACTACCGCCAGCGATCTTGATTGCTTCTGTCAGTGTCGGCGGCGTGACTCTGCCAGTACCAGCAGCCGATGTAGCACCAGCTTCGCCTCTGAGGGTGTAGGTACCTGGTTTACCGACTTCGCCCAAAATTGCTACTTTGACTGTGGCATCTTGATTTGCTAAGTTAGAACCTGAGAGTCGGAGTCTATCGGCAGAGCTGACCGATTCCGAACGAGCGATATAGATTGTGTCGCCATCCCGCAGACTGATATCTTGAGACGTGTTCCCCCTCTGGAGTACGTCAAATATATTGACATTGATGATTCTACCTGTAGCAGCGCGGCGGACTTGGACTTGCCGCAAGTTGGCTGTTTGAGTGGTACCACCAGCTAGTTGGATTGCTTGGCTGATGCTGGGGAATTTACGATTTTCGAGAGTGAAGGGGATGGTGTAGGAACCAGCACGGGTGACTTCTCCGGCAATAGCAAACTGGACGGGACGAGGAGCTAGAACGCTAATGGTCACAATCGGACGTTTGACATAGCGAGAGAAATAGGATGTGAGCAATGCCGAGGCTTTTTGGATGGTCAATCCTTGGACTGGAATCGCTCCAATTACAGGGAGATTGATGGCACCATCACCCAACACAAAAAATTCACCACTGTATTCTGGTACGTTGAAGATATCTACCCGCAATCGATCGCTAGGCCCGAGGGTATAAGAGTCGGCAAAATTATTATTTTGGGGCGTGGCTGCTCTCGCCGGAGCTTTGGCTGGAGTCTTGGGCTTAGCCTTGACTGGCGTTGCAGCGAGTTTGGCTTTCTTTGGTGCAGCTTGAGCTAGAGTTTTTGGCTTACTGGTCTTGACTGGATCTGCGACACTAATTGACTGAAAATTGACGACTGTTATTACTGGCACTAAACCCAGGACTAGACCTTTGTAGATGTAAGTCCGCAAACTAGCATTATTCATAAAAGATTTGTATATTATTCGCGATCGGGTTAACGTTTCATAACCTAGTTTAATGCTTAGGGCTGGGTTTTACCCTCAGTGTTTTATCGTACATTTCGAGAATTCTAGTCCTAAGTAATCTCGTGAGATCGAGTTTTAGGCGGAATGCGTGATGTGAGGATATTGACTATGGAATATGCCTAAGCGGTTTGTGCCAAATAACTAGCAATGGTGACGGATAGATTGCTGATGGTAATTGAGTGCGATTTAACGTAGTGTTTACAGACGGTTCACGGTAGTCTAATGTTCCCCGAATAGTTTACATCTAATCTTGCGTCGAATCGACAATAGCTCCTACTTGATTATTCCCCAATTACTGCCTAAATATCGCTACCGATCGACTAAAGTTACTTGAGCTATTTGCGATCCCGATCGTCAGTATGAAGCTACGCCCAAAGACGATCGGGAAGTGTTAACTTAGTATGTGTGCGAGTTATGGAAAAAGTTAATGTTGCCAACTACAAAAAAAGTCGTTGTTGGACTCTCTGGTGGAGTAGACAGTTCGGTTGCTGCGGCTATTCTCTGCGAGCAAGGTTATGATGTTCTCGGTCTGACACTGTGGTTGATGCGCGGTAAGGGTCAGTGCTGTTCGGAAGGGATGGTTGATGCTGCCAAGATTTGTGAGCAGTTGGGAATTACTCACGAGATCGTCGATAGTCGCGATACTTTCGAGCAATACATTATTGATTATTTAGTGGCGGGTTATGAAGCGGGGATTACGCCATTGCCCTGTTCTCAGTGCAACAAGGCGGTGAAATTTGGACCGATGGTCAAGTATGCCAAAGAAGTATTAAAGGCTGACTACATCGCCACAGGGCACTATGCCCGAATTACCTATGATGATAATTTACAGCGGTATCAATTGCGACGGGCGATCGATAGATCCAAGGATCAAACTTATTTTCTCTACGATTTAGAGCAAGATATTTTGGCTGCGACGCTTTTTCCATTGGGTGATACACTCAAAACTCAAACACGAACGATTGCCGCAGGACTGGATTTATCCACCGCTGACAAACCCGAAAGTCAAGATCTCTGTCTGGTTGAAAAGCATGGTTCGATGAAAACTTTCCTCGACCAATATATTAGCGAACGTCCAGGCGAAATCGTCAATACTCAAGGCGCAGTACTAGGTCAACATCTTGGTATCCATCATTACACGATCGGTCAACGTCGTGGTATTGGCATCGCTGCACCCGAACCGCTGTATGTAGTTGCGCTCCATGCAGGCAAAAATCAGGTCGTTGTCGGATCCCGCGAGGAAACTCATGGACTAGAATGTACCGTCGATCGAGTCAATTGGGTATCTATGCCGCAACCAACTACGCCGATTCGCGCCGAAGTCCAAGTTCGTTATCGTTCAGATGCGGTACCTGTGAGTGTGATTCCATTAGCAGGAAACAAGATTAAATTGGTCTTTGATGAACCCCAATTTGGAATCACGCCAGGGCAAGCGGCAGTTTGGTATGACGGGGAGATTGTCTTAGGTGGCGGCATTATCGATCCGATTGGCTAGATGCATAAAATTGGAGAGTAGGGGCAATTTATGAATTGCCCCTACTCTAAAATTTTATGCTGATTTAATCTTCAAATTAACAACCAAATCATTAAAATCTCGATCGCCACTACCATACATATCTTCAACACCAAAGGTATTGTTGCCAATTAAGCGGAAGTGATCGGCTTTATCGGAATTAGCACCAATGTAATTGAAGTAGGCATGAATATTATTGGCACCACCACCATTAGTAGGGTTTTTAGCAACAAAGTCATTTAATGTGCCTTGAGCCACAACTACTGGCGCGTAAATTTTACCACCAGCAATATTTAGATTTGTTTTGACATCACTTTTACCTGCTTGCAATGAATTAGTTAAAGCATTTTTAATTGCTTCAATTGCATAATTAGTATCCCCTGGTTTGACGAAAGTACCATCTGTGAGTTGAATAGTACCTAGTGCATCTTCAACCACATAGAAACCAACGTTATTGTTATAAGCCGCGCTGCTCTTGGTGACGATATCTGCTTTGAGAGTTTGTCCACCATAGCTAGTGAGATTGAGATTTACGGCTGTTGATGTTGGCGTAATTTTGACAACATCTAAGACTAGATCTTGGGGATTTATAGTAGTGGTAAAGTTGGCTTGAACGATCGTATCGTTGAAATCTTTGTCACCACCATTACGGGTATCTTCAAATCCAAAGGTGTTGTTGTCCAATAAACGAATATGTTCGATTTTATCAGCGTTAGCGGCACTGTAAGCAGTGTAGACATTACTGAAATCGAGATTGACACTATCAGGTTTATTGTTGGTAATGATTAGCGGTGCATAGATTGCACCACCTTGAACATTGCTCCGACTGGTGACGGTTTGACCATTAATACCCAGCAGATCGATGTTCGTCAAGCGGTTTTGGACAGCAGCGGCAAGATAGCCAGCATCACCAGGTTTAAGAGTTATCCCAATTTGAGAAACGATCGTACCTTGAGCATCTTCGATTTTGTAGAAACTGACGTGGTTGTCATAACCAGCAGAGCGTTGAACGCTGAATGTTGCTTGGACGGCTTGATTATTACTGACCGATCGTAAGTCAATAATTTTTGCGATACTTTGGAGTCCAGATCCTAACGGTTGTTTATTCCGATCTAATCGATCGGGACTGGTATTATCGATCGGAGTAATGGGATTGAGATTGACAACTACTGGTGGCTTTTCAGTTACTGATGGTTTTTCAATTACCTCAGGAGTGAGCGGAATTGGATTACCTCCGGTAGGCACGCCAACGACAATTACTGGGGCTAAATCATCATTCTCGATCGTACCAGTACCAGTTGCTTTACCGATCGATCCACCCACTGCATTTTTTAGATTCAGGAAGAAGGTTTCCGTATTTTCAACATCAGCATCACCGTTAATTTTGATATTAATAGTCTTGCGAGTTTCACCTGGAGTAAATGTGGTGGTATTGGGAATCAGATCCGATGGTGCAAAACTGAGGGTACCCGTTGTCGCCGTATAGTCACAATCGGCACCTGCCGTACCATCAGCAGTAGCATAATCAACTGTTACTATGTCATCACTAGCATTGCTCAGAGAGACAGTAAAAGTGAGATCCTTGGTGCTATCAGCTTCGGTAATAGTCACATCATCGATGCTAATTACTGGTGCTCGATCATCATCGATGATATTCACCTTGGCAGTACCAATCGTTGCGTCGAAGTCATAGCGGCTACCTTTGCGAAGCGTGACGACACAACTACGCGCCGCATTGTAAACGGCATTATCGGCAACTGGTACGCCGAGGGTAACTGTATTGCTACCTGCTGCGAAAGTGACAGAGCCAGTCCGATTTCCATAGCCTTGGCGGGTGCTAGCATTGCCAGAGAGATCGAAATCGATATTCAGGGCACTATTTAAGTCGCCACCAGTACGGGCGAAGGTAAATAAGCCTTCACCAATGCCTTCAGTTGAAGTAGCATTTGTCGCTACGACGGTGATGACGGGATTGGTAAACGCAATTGCTGGCGATGGCTCACTTTCGGGTGGAGTGACAACTACAGGAGGAGTGATAACCACTGGCGACGGAATCACGACAGGAGGCGTAACCACAGCAACAGGAGATGTAACGACTACTGGAGGAGTGATAACCACTGGCGACGGAATCACGACAGGAGGCGTAACCACATCAATAGGAGGTGTAACGACTACTGGAGGAATGACAACTACCGGAGGAGTGATAATCACTGGCGGAGTGATGACATCGACAGGAGGTATAACCACCACTGGCGGAGTGATGACTATCGGAGGAGTGATTACCACTGGCGGCGTAACCACATCAATAGGAGGTGTAATCACTACTGGGGGAGTGACAACCACTGGCGAAGTAATCACCACAGGAGGCGTAATCACATCAACAGGAGGCGTAATCACTACTGGCGGAGTGATAACTACTGGAGAGATCGTATCATCATTGATAATACTACCTGTGCCAGTTGCTCTACCCAATGTGCCGCCGACTGCGTTAGTCAGATTGAGCGTAAAGGTTTCATTCCTTTCAACCTCATTATCACCATTGATTTTGACGGTAATGGTTTTGCTGGTTTCACCTGGAGTAAATTCGGTAGTTCCGGCGAGGATGTCGGATGGTGTGAAATTGAGCGTGCCAGTTGTGGCAAGATAGTCACTTCCCGCCTTCGCGGTACCGTCAGCAGAAGCATAATCTACTTTCACCACGTCATCGCTGGCGTTGCTCAGAGCGACGGTGAAGGTGAGATCTTTTGTGCCGCTATCACCTTCGGTGATGCTGACATCATTGATGCTAATTACTGGTGCCTTGTCATCATCGACGATGGTTACTGTTGCTTCACCACTGCCAATGACTCCGCTACCAGTGCCACCGGAGCCGCCTGAACCGCCAGCACCGCCTCCGCCTCCGCCTCCGGAACCACCCGCGCTGCCACCACCGCCTGAACCTCCACCGGAGCCACCACCAGAACCACCAGAACCTCCGCTACCAATACCGCCGCCGATACTGTAGCCAATGCCACCACGAAGCCGAACGACACAACTGCGATAAGCACTGTAGACAGTGTTATTGGCGACGGGAACGGGGAGAGTTGCGGTATTGCTACCTGCGGCAAAAGTGACTGAACCGCTGCGTGTGCCGTAGCCTTGGCGGGTACTCGCATTACCCAGCAGATCGAAATCGACGGTTAAGGTTCGATCGAGATTACCACCCGATCGGTAGAATGTGAACAATCCTTCACCTGTGCCTTCGGTAGAAATTGGATTGGTGGCATTGACGGTAACTGAGGGGAGGGTATCATCATTGACGATCGTACCCGTACCTGTAGCTGTGGTAATGCCGCTGGTATTTTTGGCGTTGGCGAGATTGACTGTAAAAGTTTTATCGGGTTCAAAGTCTTTGTCGCCATTCACCGCGACATTAATCGCCTGAGTGGTTTCCAATGGTTGGAAAGTAACTGTTCCAGATTTCGCTGTGTAGTCAGCATCGAGGTTGGTGGTACCCAATACTGTTGCGGTGCCATCGGCGGTACTATAGTCAACTGTGACTGTTTCGACGGTGGGGTTGCTGAGAGTTACATTAAAGCCAAAGTTACTGGTGCCACTGTTACCTTCGGCTTGGCTGACATTACTAATCGCGACTGTCGGACGAAGATCGTTATCGGAAATATTAACGGTAGCGATATTGGTAGTACCGACGGCATAAGTAGCCGGAAACTTAGCATAAGCAAGGGCATTACCGCCATCGGCAAGTACGGTAGCCACTTGATAAGCATTGGATACAACAGTTAAAATCGCCGTCTCTGGAGTGTCACCTTCAAAGATGTTGTCATCCTTGATATTGAGATCGACAACCATCGTACTGCTACCAGCAGCAAAAGCAGCTACTCCGCTGACTGTATAGTCTGTGCCACTAGTTGCCGTACCCGATAGAGTGTATTTAATATTATCGAGGCCATTGGTAGTAGGGCCACTGCGGGTGAGGGTAAATTGACCTGGTTTAGTCGGTGTTTCACTCGCATCGGCAATTGTGGCGGCAACGGTTATTTCTGGTAAATCATCGTTATTGATGGTACCTGTTCCAGTCCCTGTGGTGGAACTAATCGAGCCATTCGTAGCACCGCTTAATACCGTGCTAAAGGTTTCGTTATCCTCAAATACAGTGTCACCGTTGACGGCAACGTTTACAATTTGGCTAGTTTGCCCTGGTGCGAAGGTGACAAGCTGGTTGGTTAGGGCTTGGTAATCGCTATTTGCTGTAGTCGCTGTGCCATCAGCAGTTGAGAGATTAACAGTAACTGTCTCCGTCGAAGCATTACTGAGACTAACTGTAAATCCAGCGTTACTAGTACCAGTATTGCCTTCAGCTATAGCCGTACTGTTAATCGATATAATTGGACGACTATCGTTATCGGCGATATTAATCGTACCTGTAGTGCTGTTGCCGAGGAGATAATTCGCGCTAGGCGTGAGGGTGAGGATCGCTGTTTCGGGAGTTGCACCTTCAAAGATGGTGTCGTCGATAACTGTCAGATTGACTGAAGTTGTCGCGGCACCAGCGGCAAATTTGGCAATCCCAGTCACAGGCGCATAGTCAGCACTAGTTGCCGTACCGCTGAGAGTATAGGCAACATCGATCGAGTTAGTCAGGTCGCCAGTTCGAGTTAGAGTATAGACACCATTGGCCCCACCTTCGGCGGCATTTGGTTCGGCGACGCTGACATTGATGCCATTATCATCATTGACAATCGTTCCAGTCGCAGTAGCGCGAGTAATACTAGTCGCATTTTTAGCGTTGGTGAGATTGACAGCAAATGTCTCATCATTTTCGACATTGAGATCGCCAATGATGGGGACATTCAATACTTGGCTGGTTGTGCCTGGGGCGAAGGTGACAGTCCCAGTGGCGGCGGTGTAGTCATTACCCGCTACAGTAGCCGTACCATCGGTGGTGGTGTAATCGACGGTGACTGTTTCGGTGGAGGGGTTGCTGAGAGTAAGTGTAAATGCAGCGTTGCTGGTGCCAGTGTTACCTTCGGTTTTGGAGCTGTCGGCGATACTAATCGTGGGGCGACTATCATTATCTGCGATCGAAATCGTGCCAGTATTATTAGCAGGATCGACGCGATAAGTTGCTGCTCGATTGAAATAAGTAGTCGCAAAATAGCTGCTGTCGAAATAACTATCATCAATCAGTGTGAGAATAGCTGTTTCAGGAGTTGCACCTTCAAACAGATTATCGTCGGTAGGATTGAGTGCAACTTTGGCGGTGGTGCTGCCAGCGGCAAATGTCACCGAGCCAGGAATTGAATAGTCAGAGCCATTTGTGGCTGTGCCGCTGAGATTATACAAGAATGTTTTCTCAGTAGCTTCACCACCAACACGAGTGAAGGTAAATTCACCAGGATTTGCAGGTTGTCCGGTTAATGTTTCGGCTGCATTTGCATCAGTAACGGCGACACTAATTGTCGGTAAATCGTCATTATTAATGGTACCTATGCCAGTACCAGCAGTCGAGCTAATCGTGCCATTCGTAGCACCACTCAATATTGCGCTAAAAGTTTCATTAGCCTCGAAGGTGAGATCGCCATTGACATCAACATTCACAACTTGGCTAGTTTGTCCAGGTGTGAAAGTGACTGCCCGATTAGTTAAGGCTTGATAATCACTATTTGCGGTAGTTGCGGTACCATCAGCCGTCGAGAGATTGACTGTAACTGCTTCTGTTGAAGCGTTGCTCAGACTAACTGTAAATGCTGCTTTACTAGTTCCAGTATCGCCTTCAGCAATTGTGGCATTACTAACTGAAATAACTGGACGACTATCGTTATCGATAATATCGATCGTCCCTGAATTGGCACTACTGACGACATAATTGGTACTTGGCGTGATGGTGAGCGTCACTTTTTCAGGAGTCGCACCTTCAAAGATTGTGTCATCCAGGACGCGCAGATCGATCGATGCCGTAGCTTGATTGGCGGCAAATACTGCCGAGCCAGATAGAGCTTGATAATCACTACCCGCAGTAGCCGTACCACTGAGAGTATAGTTGACCGTGACAGCTTGGGTGATTTCACCCGATCGAGTCAACAGGAATTGACCGTTATTATTATTTGCTTCGCCAGCATCCCCATCACTGATACTGACTGAAATCCCACTCTCATCATTGAGAATTGTACCTGTCCCAGATGCTTTACCGATCGTGCCCCCAACTGCGTTAGTTAGATTGACACTATAGGTTTCATCGTCTTCACCGATTTGGTCGCCGATAACTGGCACATTGACGGTTTTGGTGGTTTGGAGTGGGGTAAAAGTGACAGTTCCAGTCGTTGCGGTATAGTCGCTGTTGCTGTTAGTCGCTGTACCATTAGCGGTGGCATAGTCTACGGTGACTGTTTCAACAGTAGGATTACTCAGGGTAATCGTAAACGGGGTATTGCTGCTGCCAGTATTACCTTCAGCGCGCGGGGTGCTATCGGCGATGTTAATTGTGGGACGACTATCGTTATCGGCGATCGAGATCGTGCCAGTATTATTAGCAGGATCGATCCGATAAGTATCAGGTCGATCGTACTGATGGGTAGAATAATAGCTGCCATCATAGTAACCATCGCCAATTAACGTCAGAATAGCTGTTTCTGGAGTCGCACCTTCAAAGATATTATCATCAGTAGGATTGAGTACGATCTTTGCCGTGGTACTTCCAGCCGCGAAAGTTACCGAGCCAGGACTTGTATAATCGGAGCCATTTGTAGCGGTACCGCTGAGATTATATAAGAATGTTTTCTCAGTAGCTTCACCACCAACCCGAGTGAAAGTAAATTCACCAGGATTTGCAGGTTGTCCGGTTGATGTTTCGGCGGCATCGGCATCAGTAACGGTGACACTAATCGTCGGTAAATCATCGTTATTGATGGTACCTGTGCCAGTCCCAGC
Organism: Chamaesiphon sp. 341R_metabat_111; assembly: GCA_025351825.1. Classification (GTDB taxonomy): domain Bacteria; phylum Cyanobacteriota; class Cyanobacteriia; order Cyanobacteriales; family Chamaesiphonaceae; genus Chamaesiphon. The sequence continues at coordinate 49,369 of JANXVE010000052.1, forward strand.
AGTCGAGCTAATCGTGCCATTCGTAGCACCACTGAGCACCGCACTAAAGGTTTCATTCGCCTCGAAGGTGAGATCGCCATTGACGACGACATTGACAACTTGGCTGGTTTGCCCAGGTGTGAATGTAACCGTTCGATTGGTTAGTGGTTGATAGTCATTATTGGCAACGGTAGCGGTACCATCAGCCGTCGAGAGATTGACTGTTACTGTTTCTACGGAGGGATTGCTCAGACTGACTGTAAATCCAGCATTAGTAGTACCCGTATTGCCTTCAGCGATCGAAATATTACCAACCGAAATCGTCGGACGACTATCGTTGTCGGCAATATTGATGGTACCTGTATTAATGCCGATCGCATAATTGCCACTGGGCGTAAGGGTAAGAATCGCTGTTTCGGGAGTCGCCCCTTCAAAAACAGTGTCGTCGATAACGGTCAAGTTGACTGAAGTTGTAGCAGCACCAGCAGCAAAGGTGGCGGTACCTGTGACGGGCTGATAGTCACTTCCCGCTGTGGTACCGCTGAGGGTGTATGCGACTGCTAGTGCGTTAGTTAGATTGCCAGTACGGGTGAGAGTATAGACACCATTGGCACCACCTTCGGCGGCATTGGGGTTGGCGACGCTGACGTTTATGCCATTATCATCATTGAGAATCGTTCCAGTGGCGGTGCTGTCAGTAATGCCCGTAGCATTTTTGGCGTTACTGAGATTGACGGTAAACGTTTCATCACCTTCCACTGTAATGTCGCCATTGATGGGGACATTGATAACTTGGCTGATGATACCTGGGGCAAAGGTGACGGTACCAGTGGCAGCGGTATAGTCCTTCCCTGCAATTGTGGCGGTGCCATCGGCAGTAGTGTAATCTACGGTGACTGCTTCGATGGATGGGTTGCTGAGGGTAACGGTAAATGCGGCGTTACTAGTGCCACTATTACCTTCGACTTTGCTGACATCGGCAATACTAATGGTAGGGCGACTATCGTTGTCGGTAATACTGACGGTAGCAGTGTTATTAGTACCGATCGAGTAAGTAGCCGGAAATCTATCAATAATATCTCCATAACCAGTGGTTCTCGTGCTGGTGTAAGCATTATCCGCGATCGTCAAGATCGCCGTCTCTGGAGTGACACCTTCAAAGATCTTATCGTCAACGATGTCAAGATCGACTACCATCGTACTGCTGCCCGCAGCAAAGCCGCCTAAGCTTGTAGCTGAGTAATCTGTACCATTAGTTGCTGTGCCCGATAGTGTGTATTTAATGTTAGTGAGTTCTAGATTGTTGGGACCGCTGCGAGTCAGGGTAAATTGACCGCGTTTAGGTGTTTCAATTCCCAACTTTTCTGCTGCATCTGCCTTATTGGCGACGACGGTAATTGTCGGTAGGTCATCGTTTTGGATCGTACCAGTACCAGTAGCACCAAGAAATTGAGCGATCGAACCTTTCGTCGGATTACTCAGCACGACCCCAAAGGTTTCATTATTCTCATATTCAGTATCGCCGTTGACCAGGACGTTAACAACTTGACTGGTTTGCCCAGGTGCAAAGGTGATAAGTTGATTTTTTAAGGCTTGGTAATCATTGTTGGCGATAGTTGCCGTACCATCTATGGTAGAGATCTGAACTGTGACCGCTTCTCCTGTAGCATGGTCGAGCTTGACTGTAAATGCGGCATTTTTGGTGCCTGTGTTGCCTTCAGTTATTGCGGGAGCATCGCCGATTGAAATGGTGGGATAGGTATCGTCGTTGAGAATCTTCCCAGTGGCGGTGCTGTCAGTAATACCCGTTGCATTTTTGGCATTGCTGAGATCGACAGTAAATGTCTCATCACCTTCGACGAGGAGATCGCCATTGACAGGGACATTGATAATTTGACCAATTTGATTCCCTGAATAAATGATATTACTGTACCCTGGTCCAAAAGTTAAAGTCCCTGTTGTTGTGGTGTAGTCATTACCTGCCGCTGTTGCCGTACCATCAGTAGTCTTGTAATCGACGGTAACTATTTCTGCGGAGGGGTTGCTCAGAGCAACGAAGAACTGAGAATAACTAATGCCACTATTACCCTCTATGACACTAGACGCGTCGGTAATACTAATTGTGGGACGACTATCATTGTCTGCGATATTTACAGTGGCAATCTTATTATTCGGATCGACACTATAAGTCGGCGGACGATTATTACCTAAAATCCCAAACAGACTATAAACTGTGTCATCAATCAGGGTGAGAATCGCAGTCTCTGGAGTCACACCTTCAAAAATATTGTCGTCAGTGGGAGTAAGCAGAGCTGTAACTGTACTGCTACCTGCCGCAAAAGTCACCGAGCCAGGAATCGTATAATCAGAGCCATTTGTTGCTGTACCACTGAGAGTGTAAAGGACGGTTTTGGCGATACTCTCACCACCGATGCGAGTGAAGGTAAATTCACCAGTGTTCGCCGCTTGTCCACTCAGTGTTTCTGCGGCACTAGCATCGCTGGCGACGACACTAATTATAGGTAGTAGAGCTAATATTCCCGCATAGCTAGCCATCACCGCAGTTGTAAACGCTAATGGTACCGATGCGGCTAAATCCCAATCACCACCCAACTCAGGATTACCCGTCTTAGTCGCCTTAGCAATCACCCGCGCCTGAGTCAATTCACCCAGCCCCGCTACCAGAGCTGCGCCTCTACCACTCTGAGCCACTTCACAACCATAGATCAAAATCTCCGCATCTGCCGCCAGAGATCTCGACCACGATCGCAATCTATCGGTATACTCGGCTAAGTTATCTAGATCTAAATACCCATTTCCCAACTGCACCGAGCCTGACGTACCGTGAGAGACGATATGAATCGCCGTCAAGCCTCGATGACGGGCTAGAACCTGGGTAATTCGATCGATCCCATTTGAGTCGAGATCTACTAAAACAGTCGCGATTCCAGGCAGTACACCCGCAGTCAGGACAGCGTAATCGGTGATATTTCGATCGATAAAGACGATCTGTTTTGGTGCGACTAATCGAAGTGCAGTGGAGCGATTCAGGATGGATGTAGTTAAGTTCATGTTGGTATGGATGAATGCGGAGTTAGTAAAGAGGTTTGTGGTCAATTGCTAGTATAATTAGCTGGAATAAAAGTTGGTAATTAGCTCGATCGATCTCACTTCGATCTCGATGCTTAGGCTAATAAAAAATCTTGATTTTAATAAGTTATTAATTAGGAATGTTGCGTAGATCTCTACCCCACCCCAGCCCTCCCCTTGAAAAAGAGAGGAGGTAGGAGGGAGTAAGAACAAACTAGACAACAGCAGGAGCTTTGACGTTCATGCTGACAACTAGATCGTTGAAATCTCTGTCGCCACCACCATACATATCTTCAACACCAAAAGTATTGCTACCGATGAGGCGGAAGTGATCCACCTTGTCGGAGTTGGCACCGATATAGTTGAAGTAAGCGTGGACATCATTTTTACCACCACCATTACTAGCGTTCTTGTTGAGGAAATCATCGAAGCTACCTTGGGAGATCACTACTGGAGCGTAAATCCGACCACCAGCAATATTTTGATCCGCTTTACTATCAGTTTTACCTACTTGTAACAAAGCATTTTTGACTGCTTCTGCTGCATAGTTATCATCACCTGGTTTGACAGATTTGCCATTATCAAGTTTGATAGTACCGATCGCATCTTCGACTGCATAAAAGCCCACATTATTGGTGTAAGCAGCGCTACTTTTTGTGACGATATCTGCTTTGAGCGTCTGTCCGGCAAAGGCAGTCAGATCGATCGTGCGTCCTTCTGGAGCACGCTGGGAGCCACTGCCGATCGCAGTTTCAACTACCGCGCCACCCAATTTAAGGACATCTAGCACCAATTCACTATTATTAATCGAGACATTGTAGCCACTACCATCAGCATTATTGGTGACTTGGATGGGGCTATTACCATCTTTATCGGGAAGCGAGAACAGGATATTGGCAGGTGTTTTACCATTATCAATCTGTTGTTGGAGATCGCTAATCGAGCCATCTTGAATTTGAAAGAATTGATAGTTTTTACTTGGATCGACAGCAAATTCCTGCTTGTTAGTATTGAAAAAATCACCAGCTAAAGTGCTGAAGATTGATTTAGCACTGCCTAAGGCAGCTTTGAGATATTCAGTACTACCGGGTACAAGAGTGCCGATTTTGCCTGTAGTGTCGTCAACTGCAAACATGCCAATTTCATTGACTTTGCTGCTAGGTTTTTGAGACAAAGCTTTGACACCAAAACCCTTAGTGGTGAGATCAGTTTTGAACAGGTTATTATCGATCGATACACCAGGAATGATGCCGCTAGGAGTGGTTGGAGCCACTACTTTCGATAGGAATGCAGCCGCCTGACTACCAAAGCCGCTGGGGATAAAGCCAGCAGGGAAGTATGAACTTAAGCCAGCTAATGTGCTCAGGCTATTTGCACCAGTTAAACCAGCCAATGCACCCAAATTTCCGGTACCAGCGGTTCCAGCACCACTCAAGCCAGCTAAGATCGCTGGGTTGTTAGCAAATTGTTTAGCAAGCTCGGTATATTGTGCCAACAAATCGCCACTTAGCTTACCACTTGCAAATTGAGCTGCAAGATCGGTGTATTGCTTCACCAAATCGCTGCTAAAGTTACCAGCAGAAAATTGTCCCGCCAGACCACTGTATTTTTTATACAGATCGAGAGCAGTTGCACTATCGGCAGCCGTTGCACCATTTGTCAAAACTTTTTCGGCAAGGTTGAAGAGATCGCTGCCAATACCATTACCAATTAGTGCTTTGGTTTGGTTGATTATTCCTAGTGCTGTATTTACGTCGGGAGTAGCCATGATTTTTTCTATTTTGAGGTATATGTAATTTTTAGATGAACAAGAGTGATTGTGCTTATCTACAAAGCAGATATTTATGAATAGCTGCTTAATTATTTTTATATTTTGACGTTCATGCTGACAACGAGATCGTTGAAATCTCGATCGCCACCACCATACATATCTTCAACGCCAAACTTATTATTCCCAATTAAGCGAAAATGATCGACATTATCAGAATTTGCACCAATATAATTAAAATAGGCATTAGGATTATTTGCACCACCAACATTAGTGGGGTTCTTTGCTGCAAAATCAGCAAATGTGCCTTGAGTCACCACCACCGGAGCATAGATTTTTCCGCCTACGATACTTTGGTCTAGTTTGCTGTCAGTTTTACCTGCTTGCAATGAATTTGTTAACGCACTTTTGATTGCTTCGATCGCATAATTAGCATCACCTGGTTTGACAAAGCTGCCATTAGTAAGTTTGATGGTGCCGATCGAGTCTTCAACTGCATAGAAGCCGATATTATTGGTATAAGCCGCGCTGCTATTGGTGATGATATCTGCTTTTAGGGTTTGTCCAGCGTAGTCACTCAGATCGATCGTCCGTCCTTGTGGAGCTGTTTGGGACTTACTGCCGATCGGAGTATTGACAGTTGCACCCGCTAGTTTGACCACATTTAATACTAATTCATCTGCGTTTACAGAGACTTTATAGCCATCACTATTACTATTGTTAGTAACCTTAATCGAACTTTTGCCGTTAGCATCGGGGGTCGAGAATAATAAATTAGTGGGCAATTTACCACCAGCAATCTGTTGTTTTGCAGATGCGATCGAACCATCTTGAATTTCAAAGAATTGATAGATCTTATTGGGATCGATCGAAAACTCTTGATTGACTTTGTTGAGGAAATCACCAGCCAAGCTTGTAAAGATTGGTTTGGCAATATCTAGAGCAGCTTTGATATACTCTGGAGTTCCAGGTGCGATCGAGCCAATTTTTCCAGTGAGATCGTCTACAGCAAATATGCCAATTTCATTGACTTTATTAGTTGGCTTCTGAGTTACAGCACTGACCCCAAAGCCCTTGATTGTGGCATCAGTTGTGAAGAGGTTTTTTGCTACAGTTACGCCAGGAATTAAGCTGCTAGAGCTAGTTGGTGTGACTACTGGGCTAGTGTTAACTGTATTAACAGGTGGTGTGACGACTGGCGTGGTAACTACGGGAGGAGTTGTAACTACGGGAGAAGTTATGACTACGGGAGAAGTTGTGACTACGGGAGGAGTTATGACTACGGGAGGATTTGTAACTACGGGAGGATTTGTAACTACAACAGGTGGTGTGACGACGGGAGGAGTTGTAACTACGGGAGGTGGTGTGACGACTGGTGTGGTTACAACTGGGGTTGCAACATTCTGATTCAACAGGATTGACACGTCGTTGCCGTCGGATTCGGCGATCGCCAAGTCAGAGAGACCATCACCATTGAAGTCGCCGACTGTTGCCGAAGTGGGAGTATGGTACCCAGGAAAATTGGTGGCAGTACCAAAACCGCCTTTTCCATCTCCCAGTAGAACTGATATGCTGTAGGCAGAGTTAGTGATAGCCAAGTCAGCGATGCCGTCGTTGTTGAAGTCGCCTATTGCGATAGATTTGGGACTACCCCCTACTGCAAAATTAGTCGCAGTACCAAAACCGCCTTTTCCATTTCCCAGCAGGACTGATACGTCGATGCTACCGTTCGCAGTAACTAAATCGAGGATGCCGTCGCCGTTGAAGTCGCCCACTTTTATCGAAGTGGGATAACCGTCTACATCAAAACTAGTAGGAGTGCCAAAGCTGCCCTTGCCATTTCCTAGCAAGATTGATACGCTGCTGTTGCTGCTGTAGGAGTTAGTAGTCGCCAAGTCAGAGATACCATCACCGTTGAAATCACTCACCAGCACTGAATTGGGATGATTTAATACCGCGAATTTAGCAGGAGTGCCAAAATTGCCTTTTCCATCCCCCAGCAGAACTGATAAGTTGTTATTGGCGGGGTCAGAGGTAACGAGATCGAGGATACGATCGCCGTTAAAGTCTCCTACTGTTACGAAACTAGGAAAATACCCCACATCAAATTGAGTAGGAGTGCCAAAACTGCCTTTCCCATCTCCTAGTAGAACTGATACGTTGCTGCTGAACAGGTTGGCGGTAACGAGATCGAGGATACCATCACCGTTGAAGTCCCTGGCTGTGATGGAATTGGGAGCATTACCCGCCGCAAAATTGGTAGCAGTACTAAAACTACCTTTTCCGTTTCCGAGCAGGACTGATACGGTGTTGCTACCGTTCGCAGTAACTAGATCGAGGATGCCGTCGCCATTAAAGTCTCCTGATGTGACGGAATTGGGGCCAATCCCTACTGCAAATTTGGCAGGAGAGCTAAAGTTTGCGGTTGTGGGGTTATTGGGTGGGATAACAACAGCCGCTGTGACATTCAAGCCAAAGTTACTAGCTACTTTTAGACCAGCTTTATCGGTGGCTGTGACATCAATGCTGAGATTGCCAGCATCACCAGCGGCGGGAGTACCAGCGAATGTTCTGGTCGTCGCATCGAAGGTGAGCCAAGTTGGGAGGTTATTACCATTGGCTAGTTTGGCACTGTAGCTCAGAATATCTCCAACGTCAGGGTCGGTAAAGGTATTGGCTGCGAAGATAAATTTTAGAGCACTGCCAGAGATGATACTCTGCGTCGATATTGGATTGGAAACTACTGGTACATTATTGACTGGGGTGACAATCGCCGCCGTAACATTTAGACCAAAGCTGTTGGTGACGGTTAGCCCAGCTTTGTCTGTAGCTGTGACCACAATCCCGAAGTTGCCAACATCACCAGCGGCGGGAGTACCAGCAAAGGTGCGGGTTACGGCATTAAAGGTGAGCCAAGTTGGTAAATTACTGTTATTGTCTAATTTGGCACTGTAGCTGAGAACGTCTCCACTATCTGGGTCGGTGAAGGTATTTGCAGCGAGGCTGAAGTTTAGAGGGCTGCCTGAGACGATGCTTTGGGCAGAGATCGGATTGGCAACTACTGGGGGGTTATTAACTGGGGTATTAGGTAAACTATCTTTGCTAGCGATGTATAAAGCGAATTTACCGCTGCTGGGATCGTTAATGGTTGCGGGGGTAAATGTGTCATAAATAACATTGCTACCAGAAACAGCAGTGTAGACTAGGTTTTCAATCACAGATGGTCCAGATGTCGCTAAATTGACTCTGGTATTACCATCATCGATATAAAGGTTGGCTTTAATCCCTACCTCGCTTCCGGTAATCAAGGTAGCCTGACCCGTAAACCATGTGTTGTTCTTGCCATCGGTATTAGAACTGCTAATACCGACACCAGTACCAAAATTATTTTCGATCGGATTCTCAGTTTTACCGCTACTAATACTGTACGATCGCTCTGTCACTAGCGAACTATTCAATGCTTTAGCTTGATAAAAAACTCGATCGCCATTAATACCAAAATTGGCAGCAGAAACACTTTCAGCGATTTTGGTACTTTGCCCATTATTGTAGAGATACAAGTCTTCTTTTGACAGATACACTACTTTGCTACCTGATACGACGGCTGTGACGAGAGCGGGTTGAGTATAGGCATCTTGACCAGCAGGTAATGTAACTAGATCGACTATTTTCGTACCGTCATAAAACCGTAGAGTTTGGGCAGATACACCTGAAAGTGAAGTACCTTGTGTATTTTCGTTCCAGACGATCGACTTATCACTATCAATGACGAGGTTTGTGACATTTTTGGCTCCAGGCACTAGCGTATTACTTTTATCGCTAATTCGGTAGATATTAATCCCACCATCAGTTGCCCAAGCAATCCGATCTCCGGCGAAATCTGCACCAGTAGTCTTGCCTAAATCTGTAGTGGTGGTGCCATCATACAAAAAGGTGTGATAAACCGGAACTTGATAACCACCCAATGGTTCATCAACAAACTGACCCCAAACTACTTTACCGCTATCGATACGAGTAGAGGCAGGCAAAAAAGCTGGTGAATTAGATGATTTATAGACGTTAGAGGTCTCCGTACTCAGAGTTTTAGTACTGGTACCATCAAATAACCGGAGAGTTGAAGTAGCCCCAGTACCTTCTTGCCAGACAACTAGATTGCCAGAGATTTTGCTAAACCCAATAATGACGTTGCTACTGAGTTTTTTGATAGTGTATCCAGCCTCAGCCGCAGTTTTGTTAATAGTTGTCGCTGGAATTGTCGCAACTAGATCGTTATCAGTGATGAGGACGGTAGCAGTTTGACTGGTACCCAGAGTGTAAGCGGCATCTGCGACGATCGATACTTTGACAGTTTGGGTATTTTCAGGGATCGTATCATCGATCGGAATCACTGGCAGATCGAGAGAATCCTGTCCCGCTGAAAAAGTAACCGTAGTAGGCAGTACTTGATAATCTTCGCCAGGAGTGGCATAGCTACTACTGCTAGCGTCGAGCAGACTATATTGGGAAATGGTATTTAGTTTTACCGTTAAAGGCTGAGTGAGATCGCCAGTACGGGCGATCGTAAATGCGCCCTGAGTATTGGGTTCGCCAGCATTTTGTTTGTTGGTAATATTGACTGTTGAGCTTGCCATAGTTTTTCGCTTGTAAAGATTCGGGGTGAAAGGAGCTTAAATTTGGTCAGCAACGGGATCGATCGCGATTGAAAATAAATTTAGATCGATCGGTGTACTCAGCTAAGTTATTCAACTCCAAATTGATAGATATATGGTGCTAATTTAAAACTAGCTTAGAAAAATATTACAGAGTGTTTGTGGAAGCAGTTATTTTGTCGATCTATCTTAATTTAGGTGTGGATGTAAGTAATTAGGTTCGATCGAGCCTAATTACAATCCTTACACTCATAGACTACCCGTCGAGAACTAGTAAATTATCACTTGGCTAAAAATAATCTAACAGCCGATCGGACACCAGCATAAAAGATATTAAAACCGACAAATAGACTCTGGTTTTATGGGACATTTTTTTTCGAGAATGGGGTTTTTGTAAAGATAAAGTTCAGTTAACTTATTCAATCCAGACAACGGATTAATATCGACAATTTGATTGCTATTGAGATAGAGTTCAGTTAACTTACTCAATCCAGACAGTGGCTTAACATCGACGAGTTGGTTTTGATTGAGACCAAGACGAGTTAAATTACTCAATCCAGCCAGTGGCTTAACATCGATGATTTGATTCCCATTGAGACCAAGATAAGTTAGTTTACTCAATCCAGCCAGTGGCTTGACATCAACGATTTGATTCCCATTGAGATCGAGATAAGTTAATTTACTCAATCCAGCCAGTGGCTTGACATCAATGATTTTATTGCCCACGATCTCAATAGCAACTAAGTTGCTCAATCCAGCCAGTGGCTTGATATCGACGATTTGATTGCCACTGAGACCGAGAGCATTTAATTTATTCAATCCAGCCAGTGGCTTGACATCGATGATTTGATTGCCATCGAGACCAACAGCAACTAAATTATTCAATTCAGTCAGTGGCTTGATATCGACGATTTTATTACTATTGAGAGCAAGAATAGTTAAATTACTCAATCCAGTTAATGGCTTTAGATCGCTGATTCTATTCTTCCTGAGATCGAGTTTAGTTAGACTTTTGAGTTGAATATTAGCTTTTTGACAGTCTTCAGTACCAGCTTTTGTAAGCAATACATCGATCGTTTTTCTAGTTTCAGCAGGTACAGTATTTTTCTCCTGACACCACTCGGCGAAGCTTTTCACTTTCACCTGTGCGAGGGTAACTGCTGCTACGGGCAGAACTTGAAATAATAATGTTGATAGACTTAGAAGTGCAAAGAATTTTTTCATGATTTTAATGATGAGAATATAGTTGATATCGATGACCTTTTGTCTGCTTTCTCTTAAGTTCGAGCACATCATCAGCAAAAGATCTCAATTAATCCCACATACCGCCAAAGAAATTAAGACCGACCTGGAGTTCCGTACCGTAAACACTATTTGCTGGTAAAACGACAGCACCAGTGATACTCAGATTACGGTTAATACTAAGATCGACTCCAGCAGTACCAAACAAAGAAAAGGCACTGGTATCACCATTCCCAGTAATTTGGGGAATGGATTTCGATCCTAGTCCAACTCCAACAAAAGGATTAAACGTCGATTTTCGATCGCTAAGACTGTAAGTCAGAGCACCATCAATCGCTTTAAATGATAGTCCTGCTCTAATCCGAATATTAGGTCCAAGTGGGATATTGGGGCGGATACCAAAATCGGTAAGTCCATTACTAGAATTGATATAAGGTGCAAGTAAGATTGCTAGACCGATCGCCTCTTCCTTTGTCTTAAACTCCAGACATGCTGGGTCTCCAGCATATTCATACTTTTCGGGCCTGCCATATTGTCGTTCATTCTGATTGAGATCGCTTACCTTCTTTTGAGCGCGACCGTAATCATCCTGAGACACACATCCTGCATGAGCTGGAGAATTGGTAATCGCGATCGCTACTCCGGTAGTCAGAAGAGTCAGGGCTAAAGTCTTGGTAGTTTTGGAATGAATGAGATTGACTATCATTATTAGTTCAAATAATTTTGTTGAATGAGTTTTGAGGGTGAAGCGAACGATTGTTGCTTCCGATCCGAAAAGATGATTGGTACTTAATGATTTAGAACTCGGTATATTTTAAGCATGTTTCCTGCTTTCTCCATTCAGGCATCGTAGAAAAGGCTAAATCGAATCAGCAGCAGGATCGACCGCGCTCGAGGATAAATTTAGATCGAGATAATAAAATACTTGTAGACCAAGTCAAGCGTAACTCACAGAAAATCGTGCTGAAGCTAAAAATCAGCCATTTAGCTGATGACAAATTTTACGCGATATTAAATAAATGGCTCGATCCACTTCAAAACTGTTACCCAGATTTACTTTTAACTTGAGGAATGTACCGATATCTATGAGACAATACTCTAGAAATTGGATACAAATTGGATACAAACTTTTTAGCATCACATGATTCCTCGTCGCGTACGTCAAATCCTCAACTACCATCTCTTCAATCAGCGCGGCAAGGGCATTACCGAGATCGAACAGCAGATTTTTGAGGAGATCTGGCAGGATCGTGACTACAATGCGATCGCCAAAGCTACCGGATATCAGCCTGTGAGCGTGCGGCGGCTGGCTGCTCAGCTATTTCAAGAACTCTCAACCGCGACAGAACAAAAAGTCACCAAGACAAACTTTCAGGTGGTGTTCAACCAACTGGCACTCGATCGACAATCTACAGTAGATTGGGAAGATGCGCCGACTGATATTCAGCCATTTTGTGGGCGGATGACTGAACTAGAAAAACTCTCCCAATGGGTATTAATTGACAACTGTAAACTAATTGCAATTCTGGGAATTGGTGGCATCGGTAAAACAGCATTAGCCACTAAACTGGGGCAACAATTGCAAGATGGATTTGAATATGTAATTTGGCGATCGCTACGGGAAGCTCCACCACTCAATCAACTCCTCGGCGATCTAATTGGTGTCCTCTCTCAACATGCTAATCTCGAACTTTCCAAGACAGCTCCAAAGCGGATTGCCCTATTATTAGAACAACTTCAGCAGCATCGCTGTCTATTAATCTTAGATAACGTCGAAGCGATTATGAATCCAGGTGAATATGCTGGAAATTATCGTGAAGGCTATGGCAACTATGGAGATCTATTTCATCGATTGGGAAGTAGTCAACATCAAAGCTGTGTGGTGATGACTAGTCGCGAACCACCAGCGGAAATCACCGAGCTGAGTGGAAATAAGCTACCAGTAAGGACTCTACCACTAGCTGGAATTGCTGATGCTGGCGCAGACTTGCTAGATAAGATGTCAGTAGATGGTAAATTCTCAGAACTCCAAGAAATTAGCGATCGATGTCAAGGCAATCCACTTTACCTGCGGATTATTGCCAATACAATCGCTAATAACTTTGAAGGAGATCTAGCAGCATTTCTGGAATCAGATCGCTATACTTACGCCAAGATTAGTAATATTCTCACGGCTCAACTATCCAGATTGACAACTGATGAAAAACTATTAATTTATTATCTAGCAATTCAGCGGGAACCAGTCTCGATCGAATCAATGATTGTCCACTTCGCACCATTAGGACTCGATCGATCTTTGCCGACAACTGTTGATTCCTTGATTAAAAGATCGATCGTTCAAGCGATCGGCAGTAACAATACGATCTCCACCAAATTAGTAAATAAACTTGGTAAGAATAAACGCTATACTCTCCAGAACGTCATCCTGGAATTTACAACCGACAGACTACGTGAAGATCTCAGTTTAGAGCTACAAGTACCAGAACAGGGGTTGTTTTTTTTTAACCACCTGCTGCTCTACCCCACCACCTCGCCAACATACATTCGCGAGATTCAACAGCGGCTGTTTCTGGCACCGATTAGCCGCGTAATTGCCCAACAACATGGTGAGAATGCTGTCACCTACCTCCAATCCCTAATTTCCACTATTCGTAATCTCACGCCCTTAGGCTGTGGTGCCGGAAATATCCTCAATCTCGCCCACGAACTCCAAGCTGATTTTACTGGTTGGGATTTAACCAATTTGCACATTGCCGAAGTAGATTTTCAGCGAATATTACTACGTCGAGTAGATTTTAGGGGGACTAGATTCGATCGATGTCGGTTTGCTCAGGGGATGGGATCGATTATTGGACTCAGTTTCAGCTCAGATGGGCGATATTTAGCAGCCAGTGACACTCGATTTCAGATCAAAATTTGGGAAGTGGCTACCAATCGCGAAATCGTCATGCTGATTGGACATCAGAGCTGGGTATGGGATGTCCAATTTAGTCACGATCGTCAGTACCTGATTAGCGGCAGTAGCGACGAAACAATCCGAATTTGGCATATCTCCAGCGGTGAGTGTGTACAAGTTCTCACAGGGCATAGTGACTGGGTGTGGCGCGTTAATTTTATCTTCAATAGTCAGCTTGCGATTAGCATTGGTGCCGATCGACAAGTAAAGATTTGGTGGTGGAAAAAGGGACAAAATTTACTGACTTTTACCGTGCCAGATTTCGGTGTGCGCGATGGTATCTTTCACGCTCGCAGACGGTTGTTGGCGGTTTGTGGGGAAGAGGGAATTAGAATTTGGCAGATTTGGCTGGGTGTCCAAGTCAAAGTAATTCGCGATCCGCGAGCACTCAATCTGCGACGGCTGGCATTTAGCCCCGATGGTAAAAAGATTTTGGGAGCAAATTTTTCGCGGACGATTCACTGTTGGGATGTAGATACGGGGGCGCATTTATTCGATCTCTGCGGACACCCCACTCAAGTGGGGCATATCAATTTTGGAACTGCTGGGCAAGTTATTTCTTCTTGTCTCGAACAAATTCGGGTGTGGAATCTGGAGACAGGCGCTTGTCTGAGATCGATCGATTTTGCAGCCGATTGTGGCAAAGGTGCCGCCTATCACGCCCCATTTGTCGCTACAGGTAGCGATAATGGCACAATTCACCTCTGGAACGTAGAAACAGGCAAATGTCTCTCAACTGCTGGCGGTTGTGCGCCCCGAATGATGAGTTTAGCAACCAATCCTCACAATGCGATCGTCGCTAGCGGTAGAGATGATGGCAGCCTATCATTGTGGCAGGTGGAAAATCGGGGAAAATTATCAAGTCCAATTACGTTCCAGGCACATCAAGGATTGGCAGGCGGACTAGCCTTCAGTCCCAATGGTAAACTAGTCGCCAGTACGGGTAGCGATCGAATTATCAAGGTTTGGGATGCTAACACTGGCAGGCATTTGCACAGTTTCGAGGGGCATACCGATTATATTCCCCAGCTTATCTTTGCTGACGATGTCACCATCTGGAGTCGGGGTTATGATGCCACTACTCGCTACTGGGATCTGGAGACTGGCAAGCACGATATTTTTACCGCTTTACAGCCGCAATGGATACTGGTATTAGCGCGTTCGCCCGATTGTGAGTGGATTGCTTTTGGCTCCTATACTCCCAAGCTGACGCTGCTCCACCGCTCCACTGGGCAGCTCACCAGTTATCCGGCAGCCGGAAACCGCTTGAGACAACTAATCTATACTCAAGATGGTCGATCGATTATCGGGATTACAGACGATCGATATCTCAACCGTTGGGATCTAGATCGCGATTGTCACCATACCATCGCACAGATTGGCGATCGTGATGCCACTGCGATTGTCGCTCATCCGGTTTATTCCCGCCTGTTAATTAGCGGCAATGATGATGGTACGATCTCAATCTGGGATCTGGAGCTACAAACTTGGATCGATCGAATTCAGGCTCATCATAAAGAAATTCTCTCGATTGAAATCATTGCTCAGTCAAACCGGGTCATTAGTTGTAGCGTCGATGGCTCGATTAAAGTGTGGGCAGCGCGTAAATATACATTGATGGAAGTAGACTCGATCGAATCCCAAAAACCTTATCAAATGATGCGCCTCGGTGATAATCAGGGATTGAATCAAGCCCAATTAACTTCGCTAGTTCAACTCGGCGCGGCATTGTCACCACAAAATTAATTGCTGGTATCGAGCGATTCTTCGGTACCAGTTATAACTAATTCTGTCTCCATCGGTGGATTTTGCCAGGGGTCAGTAAGTTCTCGATCATAACTAGATCGATCGTCACTAGTTCGGCGATATTTCCATCGATTGAGAATATCTTCAATCAACACCTCATTAATCCATACTTTGGCAACTACCGTCAATGGCAGGGCTAATAATAGACCCATAAAACCAAAGAAAGTTGTAAAAAAGACTTGAGCAATTAACGTAATCGCAGGTAATAAAGATACCTGCTGCGCCATAATATACGGTGTGAGTAAGCTACTTTCAAACTGTTGAATTAGAAAGTAAATAATAAATATTGCCACAGCTTTCCATGGTTCATCCATTAAAGCGATCGCCACTGGAATTACCACACTAATCGTCGGCCCTAGATTGGGTACAAAATTAAGTAATCCAGCTAAAATAGCTTGTGCTAAGGGTAAGGGAATACCTAGTGACAATAAACCAATCAAGCTAAGTACTGCCACCACGACCATACTCAAGATCGCACCACCAACCCACTTACCCAAAGACACCTCACACTCTGCTAAGATGCCATCCACCCGCCGTCGATAAAAGCTTGGAAATAAAGCGATAAATGCCCGACGATATGCTGTCGGTTGCGCCAATAACATCATGGTCAAAATTACCATGAATAGTAAATTTAGCACCGCGCCCAGAGAACTAGAAAATATTGTCAGCGACTGCCCCGCAAAAGATTTTAATAATGGCTGAATCTGTTTAGTGAGATCTTCGATATTTGGCAAATAAGGAATCAGTGGAGCGGGAACATAAGCAGCAAGATTGGCACCCCACTGACTAGAAGATTTGAGAATTGCTGGAAACTTCGTCGCCGTCAATTCTTGAAACTGAGTAACAAATGGCGGTACGATTAGAATAAAAAAGCAAATTAAGATGCCAACAAAGATCGAAATAGCCGCGAGGATACCTACGGTTCTCGCAAGTTTGAATTTGAACTGGATTTTTCGAGCCAATTTATTTAGTGCTGTTGCAAAAACAATTGCAGCAAAAACAATCAACAACATCTGTCGAACTTGCCACAAAATATATAATGACAACACCAAAGCCACAAATCCCAACCAATGACCTAGCAACATAAGCAGACTCTATCAATTATCGATAAATCGAAATTATATCCGGCGATCGAGCGTATTACGATCGATGACTACAGCATTTTATCACGATCGCAGAACAGGCTAACTCTGTCTTAACAACTTCGCTATTTTCTTACGAAAAGGCTACGCTCAAAACTATCAACTATCAATTTTCGCCCCAGAAAATAAGTTAATTCGATCGCCAACCAGTCGCTGCACCTCAACTAAATCTGCTTGAACTCGACTGCTCTACTGGCGAGGAAGAAGTCGATCGAGCTGAAGTTGAAGTTCGGGGAAAATCGGCGATAAAATAGATTCTCCCAGCCGAAATTGCTGCTGGATATAGCTCTCTCCAACAAGTTGACAAACAATAAAAGTTGGTTGCTTTGGTTTGCCAATAAAAGCAATCCCACCGATGCCTAAATAATCTACAATCCAGTACTCAGGAATACCCAATAAAGCGATTATCACCATATTGGATAATAAATTCATCAAAGGTGAGAACTTTAGTTGGTGTATAAGTCATAGAACGTTCATTTCGATCGCAATTCTCAAAGTTTAACGTCTAGATTAACTGCGATACCAAGTACTTGGAACTCCGGCTTTGTCAATCACCACAATTTTATCTTCGGTTAATTGAGCGCGAATCCGATCGCTTGTCGCAAAATCTTTATTTGCTCTGGCTGCTTGACGTTCGACTAATAATGCTTCGATTTCCGCATCACTCAAGCCACCTGTCTGCACTTTTAATTCGTCGGGATTAACCACTAGACCTAATACTCCTGCTAATTCAATTAATGTTTGCCACTTGTCTCTGAGCAAAGTTGGCTCTACTGTTTGTTCGCTGTTGTGGGCGATAATATTGCCGACTTTTCGCAATTCTTTAGCGAGTTCAAATATTACCACCAAACCTTCGGCAAAATTAAAGTCATCGTCTACGGCTGCGCGAAATCTGTTTACTTCGTCTGTAGTTGTAGATGTCGGTGTGGCTGAAGACGGATCGAGGTTGTCCCAGCCTAATTTCTCGCCAAATTCATAACCAAATAATAAGCCATCTTTAATGGTCTGCCAGCTTTGTCCCGCTGCCGTAATTGAAGCATCGTTAAAATCGATCGGTTTGCGATATTGAGCGGTGAGGACAAATAACCGAACAGTCATCGGATCGATATCGACTTTGGTACCGTTTGCGTCGTGATAATCGCCGAGTAATTTACGGATGGTGGTAAAATTGCCCAAGGATTTAGACATTTTTTCACCACCGATGTTTACCATGCCATTGTGCATCCAGTAGGTTGACAATGGTCGATCGTGAGCACATTCGGATTGAGCGATTTCGTTTTCGTGGTGGGGGAAAACTAGGTCGTTGCCACCACAATGGATATCGATCGTTTCACCCAACTGGGTCCGGATCATCGCAGAGCATTCGATATGCCAGCCTGGTCTGCCATTTCCCCACGGAGACTCCCAAGCTGGTTCGCCTGGTTTCGCTGCCTTCCACAGGGCAAAATCAAAGGGATCTTCTTTCTCGATCTGGTCTGGATCTGCGGCTTCGATCCTTTCCCCCGCTCCGGCGCGGAGATCGTCGAGGTTCCGTTTGGAGAGTTTGCCGTACTCAGCATCTTGCCGCACACGGAAGTAGACATTGCTATCGACGGCATAGGCAAAGCCTTTTTGTTCGAGATCGGAGATTAAATCTTGAATTTCTTGAATATGTTTGGTTGCCAGGGGATAGCTATCGGCATCGGCGACATTGAGACTGTGCATATCTTCAAAATAGGCCGCAGTATATTTTTCAGCAACAGCAGTCATCGAGCTTTGTTCGAGTTCGGCGCGGTTGAGAATTTTGTCATCGATATCGGTAAAATTTTGGACATATTCCACCTGATAGCCCCGCCATTGGAGATAACGCCGCACCGTATCCCACACGATCGAAGATCGTGCATGTCCGAGATGGCAGTAATCATATACAGTCACCCCACAGCAGTACATTTTCACCTGGCTGGGTATCAAGGTTTGAAACGGCTCTTTGGTTCTGGAGAGGGTGTTGTAGATGGTGAGGCTCATAGAAAAGTTGGGAGATGGGAGGATGTAGGGAGTTTGAAGATTAGACTCTCAAATACAGGTTAAAATAGCTAATGACTGGTCGGAGCAGGATGATTGCTCTATTCTAAGTTTGCCACCGATTGACTACGAATTTCTCTATACTCACATCTTGCACCAGAATATAAGTACTAGATTGTAATCGAAACTAATTCCAAGGTAAGGCCCTGCGAGAGCAAAAACTCTCGCTTGCGCTCGATTTCTACTAAAAGTGAACTCACAGCGATCTGTGGCATTAACGGTTGAAGTGCCAGCTCAGATTCTTGTCTCCACTCAGGTGGGAGTGAGTATATCAACCAAGAAGGAGGTTGGTTTTTTCAACCGCAATTTGATGAAGCTAAAAGTTACTACGAAGGGCTAGCACGGGTAAAAGTTGGTAACAAGTGGGGCTATATCGATTCCGCAAAGCGGACGCTACGCGAACGGGCTGGGCAGTGGGTGAGCAATCTTCAATTTGATGAAGCTGCTAACTTTGATGAAGAGCTAGCAGTGGTTAAAGCCGATCGTAAGTATGGCTATATCGCTGCCAATGGTCAGCTAGTTATCCAACCTCAGTTTGTACTTGGCTCAGAGCTTTTATGGAGGGAGAGCATATGTTAAGCGTGGTATGGAAGGCTTATACATTAGCAACACCGGAGAAGTTCTTTTATCTGGTCGAGGTTTAGGTCAAATAGACTTTGGGATGCTCCCACCAAAGGATCTAAATCTAGGTAACGATTGAGATCCTCCCTTTCCGCTCAAAACCAGAAATTTTATAAGTTTTACACTGATTTGATTATTTGTTGGAGCCAGAGTTCAGTGGAGTTAGTTAAGGCTGCGACTGACTCTTGACTATTTCGATCGTTGTTAAGCTCGACTCTATTCAAGTTACTCAATGCTGCTGTCAACTGTGAGTCACTGAGTTGATTGTTGTCAAGTTCGAGTTCAGTCAGGTTCTTTAATGCTGCTAACGGTGCCACATCACTGATTTGATTCCGATTAAGGTCGAGGTGAGCCAAGTTAGTCAATGCTGCTAATGGCTCTATAGCACTGAGTTGATTGCCGCTCAGACTCAGCCACGTTAAGTTAGTCAATCCTGCCAATGGCTCTACATCAACGATTTGATTGTTCTCAAGGTCAAGACGGGACAAATCGCTCGACTCCGCTAACGGCTCTAGATCGCTGATTTGATTATTGTCTAGATTGATATTTCTCAAGTTAATCAAACCTGCTAGCGGCGTTAGATCGCTGATTTGATTACGATAGAGGTAGAGATCCTTCAAGTCAATCAACCCTGCTAGCGGCGTTAGATCGCTAATTTGATTACTATCGAGGCTGAGATCGGTCAAGTTAATCAATCCTGCCAATGGCGTTAGATCGCTAATTTGATTACTATCGAGATGAAGGTGCCACAAATCAATTAATCCTGCCAATGGCGTTAGATCGCTGATTTGATTCTCGTTCAGGATGAGACGATCCAAATTAATCAACCCTGCCAATGGCGTTAGATCGCTGATTTGATTCTCGTTCAGGATGAGACGATCCAAATCAATCAATCCTGCCAATGGCGTTAGATCGCTAATTTGATTACTATTGAGATGGAGCAACCTCAATTTAATCAACTCTGCTAACGGCTTTAGATCGCTGATTTGATTCTCACTAAGGTAGAGTTCAGTCAAGTTAATCAACTCTGCTAACGACTTTAGATCGGTGATTTGATTCTCATCGAGGTAGAGATCGGTCAGGTTAGTTAATGGGACTAGCGGCTCTAGATCGCTGATTTGATTCTCAATAAGGTAGAGGTTTGATAAGTTAGTCAACCCTGATAGCGGCGTTAGATCGCTGATTTGATTGCTCTGGAGTCTTAGCCAACTCAAGTTAATCAGACCTGCCAACGGCCCTAGATTGCTGATTTGATTACCCTCCAGAATGAGATCGTCTAAATTCATCAACCCTGCTAGGGGTTCTAGATCGCTGATTTGATTATTAGCGAGGTAGAGTTCAGTCAAGTAGATCGATCCTGCCAACGGCTTTAGATCGCTGATTTGATTCTCACTAAGATAGAGACCAGTCAAGTTACTCAAACCGTCTAGATAGATCGCACTGATTTGATTATTAACGAGACTGAGCCAATCTAAGCTACTCAGCCCCACTAGATGGATAGTACTAATTTGATTGTTCCGAACGCCAAGCAAAGTTAAGTTACTCAACCCCACCAAATGTAAATCACCGATTTGATTGTTGCTAATCTGGAGCTCGGTCAAATTACTCAACCCTGAGAGCGATCGGACATCACTGATTTGATTACACTCAAGAAAGAGGCGAGTCAAGTTAGTCAATGCGCCTAGCGGCTCTATGTCACTAATTTGATTACTTTCAAGGTGGAGTTCCGTTAAGTTAGTCAATGCGACTAGCGGCTCTACGTCAATAATTTGATTCTGCCAGAGCTGGAGATGTGACAGGTTAGTCAACCGTGCTAGGGGCTTTAGGTCACTGATGTAATTGTCGTTGAGGTAGAGAGCTGTCAAGTTATTACTTAACGCCGCTAACTGCTGTGCCTCACTGATTTGATTTGAGGTGAGATCGAGATGAATCAAGGTAATTGCTCAACTAGGGGGAGGTTGACAAAAACTGGAAAAACGATAGAGTAGCGTTATGACAGAACTGCCCGACATCAAACAACTAGACGCAGAAGCAAAAGATGCTTTGATAGTTGCGCTGTGGGAAGAAGTCCAA
>JANXVE010000104.1 GCA_025351825.1 Chamaesiphon sp. 341R_metabat_111
CAGTCTCCCAGTCCCCCAATCCCCTCATCAAGGTTTCGCCTTAGCCTTCGGCTGATCCTGTTCCTCACTAGCTGCGGCGGCTGACTTGTCAATATTGCCAGCACGAACCCAACCCTGAAGATTATTTGTCTCGGATTGAATCAACACCCATTGCTTATCGTCGCTGGTTTTGACAATGGCAACCTTAGCATTGAAGGCAACTCCGCCAACTTTTGCAGCACCCAGTTGAGGATCTTTCTTTAGTGATAGTCCATCTTTCCAAACGACTTTTGCATCGTAGGATTCAGGTGGTAGCTTGTCAGGTGCATCGGGACTGAGCGGATCTTTTGCTGCTGGTGCTGGACTGGGGATTGCTGCGGCTGTTTTTGATTTTGGTTTTGGTTTAGCGGCAATTGGTTTGGGACCACCACGTTCTTCTGCAAATATCGGCTTGGGTGGGTGAGTACTCATTTGAGTAATGAAGAAATAATAGCCGACTCCACCCAGAATCGCCGACAATCCGACTAATCCAGTCAAGATTCCGACGAGTAATTGTACTGATTTTAGTGCGCCGTTCATGATTTAGGGGTTAGGAGTTGAGAGTTGGGAGTTAGGCTTTAGAGATTAGACTTTAGGCTTTAGGGAAGAAGTTGATGGGTTCAATGGTTGGAAAAACGCTTGCGTCTCTGAGACCAAAGCCCAAAGCCTGAAGCCTAATCTCTAGCCCCTATTGGACTTTGCCGAGAAGCTAATCTTGCTTTGCCGGAATTTGCCCAGTCTTGGAGGAATTGAATTTGGGCTTGAGCAGTGACTGCGAGGGGAATCATTTGGCTAGCTGACTCTAGAATATCATCAGTGGTGAAATCACGGTTTTGACTAAAGCCGATGTGCATGGCTTCGACTAGAGTTTGCTCGATTTCTGCACCTGAAAAATCGGGAGTTTCATATGCTAGTCGATCGAGATCGTAACATGCCAGGTTGTGAGGACGAAGTTTGGTGAGATGAACATTGAAAATTGCCCGACGTTCCGCTCTGGTGGGTAAACCAACAAAGAAAATTTCATCAAATCTGCCCTTCCGCAGCATTTCGGCGGGGAGCGAATCAATATTATTTGCCGTTGCGACGACAAATACAGGGGAGGTTTTTTCAGTCAGCCAGGTAATGAATGTTCCAAATACCCGACTCGATGTACCTGCGTCACCCTTGCCGTCGATACCTGCAAAAGCTTTATCGATTTCATCAATCCACAGTACGCAGGGCGAAAGAGCTTCTGCTAGTTGAATCATCTGTCTGGTGCGAGATTCTGATTCACCCACCAAGCCCCCAAATAACCGCCCGACATCCAACCGCAACAGCGGTAAATACCAGTGATGGGAAATCGCTTTGGCAGTGAGGGATTTGCCAGTGCCCTGAATTCCGACCAGGAGCAGCCCTCTGGGATAAGGAAGTCCATATTGACGGGCGCGATCGGAAAAGGAGCCGCCACGGCGCAGCAACCAGTCTTTGAGATTATCTAAACCACCGATATCAGTAATCTGTTCTTTGGCGGGATAGAAATCGAGAATTTGGGTTTGGCGGATGGTTTGACGCTTTTCGGCGAGTACCAATTCTACATCATCGGGACGAATTTCGCCGTGGGTGGCGATCGCACGCGCCAATACCCGCCTGATCCGATCTAGGGATAATCCCTGACAGGCGCGGACTAAATCATCTAATTGTTGATTGCTCAGATGATTGACGGTAGCATTGAGCAATCGTTGGCGGAGCCTCTCTGTAAGAGACTCGATCTCGACCTTGATTTCGGTAGCTGTTGGGAGCGGAAATTCGAGTAGGACGATCGCTTCACTCAGATCGCTGGGGATGGTAATCTGAGGCGACAGAATGACAATATTTTTTGGTTCGGATTTAAGCTTGCGGGCAAGATTTCTGAGTTTGCGCGCGACAGATACGTCTTCCAAAAAGCGATGATAATCCCGCAGTATAAATATCCCCGAAACATCAGGACTGAGTTTATCGACAAATTCTAGTGCCTGAAGCGGATTGCGTTTGCCATATCCCAGATCGTTGGGATTGCCCTGATAGCCATCTACAAAATCCCAGATATAGATCGGTCGATTGCCTTGCTGCTGGGCAACCTTGGAGATCGATCCTTCCACCCGTTCTTCTTCGCTGGTGGGGATGTATATTAGCGGCGATCTCGCCCGTAGTAATAGTTCAAATTCTGTACTAAAAGTCATGTTCGATGGCGAAGTTTAGTCCAAGACTTAGTGAAATAAGCTAGAAGAGATTAAACAGTATTTAACATCTTCTATCCCATAATACCGTCTAAACCACTCGCTGCCATCGATCGGGTACGTTCAACATACCCGATCGTTTTCTCGTTGAAGCTACTGGTCAAGAATGGTCTAATCTAACTTAAGAACGTCTAAACCTCCCTGACGACGCTTCGTATCTTTCGCTTGGTAAGTATTAATACAAGCATCTTTCTTGTACATAACACAGGAGAGATATTCCGTAGTTTCAATGAGTGCCGCCCGTAAAGCTTTACCAACGGGGGCTTTCTTCTCTTCGGACGAATTACTGCCAGTTTGAAAACCCATGATGCTGATACCGCTACTTTTTGCTTCTGCTTTATCAGTTGCACGACCTTCGATGGTGCGGGAGTATGCAACTTCTCCGGTGGTGGTATCGACAACTCGGAGATCGATGGCGATATAAGCATCGACCTCGCTCTTCTGTTCGCCACCACCAACGCAGATCCCAAATAAGCAGCCACTAGTCTGATTGCCACCAGATTTCTTGCTGACCCCTTCCTCAAAAGATGTTACCTTCCCAAGCACCACGTATTGCGCTCCGGTCAATTCACCCTTTTTTGCCCTAGTTGGCTTTTTTACCAGTCCTGCTTCGGCCAATTCTTGCTCCGACAGAACTGATGACAATTTTTGTCTCTCAACGACTTTAAAGTTTCCAGTTGCGGACAGCTCATTACTGAGGGCATCTCCCAATTGAGTAGCGGTATTCGATTTCCACCACCACCAATTCGTTTCATTCTTAAAAGATGGCACTGAAATCGTTGGTTTGCTCTGAGCTAATACAGGGCTATTGGCGATTCCAACGCTAGAACCCACTATCGCCAAAGTCATCAGTAGTTTAGCTGCAATTTGAGTTTTGTATAATAAAGTTTTCATAGGATATATTTTGCTCCATAGTATTACCTAGCCATCAGAGATACTTGAATATCTGTTCTGGCAAAGTGTGTATTGTTCGTCCATTATGGCACGCTTTATCAAACTGTAAAGTAGCAATGGTTTACGGATTCAGAGATTAAGTGTAACAGCGTAGCGATCTTTGCGGATGGAATTGCGCTATCGTTTTGAAAATCATGTCAGGAGAACGTTTCGATCGCTTGAAAATCAACTAGCACAAGTTATTCAAGGCATCACAACCATGCCGCCAAACATGATATTTAGGCAACACAACATGAGAACCATGCAGCAAAATCTAGTAGACATTCAACAACTCGCTGGTGGTAGAGTCGCGTCCGATCGTGTCGATCGCAAGCTCAAGCCAAGTGCAATAGCCGTGCTTGCTGGAGGTAATCGAACCTGAAAGGTAAAGTGACTAGAGTCTTGACACTACAGACTCTGAAATAATTCCTTGCAGTGGCAAGCCCCAGACCATAACCGCTATATAATTAGGGCTGCTAGTCACGCACGCTTCAAAAACTCCAGATGGTCAACTTAAATCCTACTTCTTCTTTTAGTATCTCCATGCACTTGGAAGTGCCCAATCGATCGGGGATGCTGGCAAGTATCGCTCAGGGCATCGCTTCTGTCGGTGGCAACATCAGTTCCCTCGATATTACCGAGCAAACGCGGGTGCTGTCGAGGATCGATGTCACTGTTGATGCGACTAGTACCGAGCATGGCGACCAGATTGTGGAAGTAGTCAAGTCGATTCCTGAGGTGCGGTTGACGAGCACATTCGATCGAACCATGCAGCTCCATCGTGGTGGCAAGATTCGGATGGAGAGCAAAATTCCCCTCACCCGTCAGTCGGATTTGGCGATGGCTTATACCCCAGGCGTGGGAAGGGTTTGTATGGCGATCGCCAAGGAACCGGAACGAGTTTATGAATTGACAATCAAGTGTAATACGGTGGCGATCGTTTCTGATGGGAGCGCGGTGCTGGGATTAGGAAATCTCGGTGCTGCCGCTTCGATGCCTGTAATGGAGGGCAAAGCGATGCTATTTAAAGAATTTGCGGGACTAGACGCATTCCCGATTTGTCTGGATACTCAAGATACCGAAGAAATCATCAAAACTGTCAAGCATCTCGCCCCCGTATTTGGTGGAATCAATCTCGAAGATATTGCCGCACCCCGTTGTTTTGAAATCGAAGCCAGGTTACGAGCAGAATTAGATATTCCCGTCTTTCATGACGATCAACATGGTACTGCGATCGTCACCCTCGCCGCCCTGATGAATTCGCTCAAACTGGTCAAGAAATCCCTCGATACCGTCAAAATTACCATTAATGGTGCCGGAGCAGCCGGAATTGCGATCGCTAAATTATTTACTACAGCAGGTGTCAAGCATATCTGCATCTGCGACTCCAAGGGAATTATCTCCACCAGTCGCACCGATTTAAACCCAGAGAAACTAGAATTTGCCGTCGCTCAAACTGGCACCTTGGCTGATGCAATGGTTGGAGCAGATGTGTTCCTGGGCGTGAGCGCACCTGGAGTCGTCAGCGTCGAAATGGTCAAGTCAATGGCAACAGATGCGATCGTGTTTGCAATGGCAAATCCGATTCCCGAAATTCAACCAGAATTAGTCAGCAGTGATGTAGCAGTAATGGCAACTGGACGCAGTGATTATCCCAATCAAATTAATAACGTCCTTGCCTTCCCTGGGGTCTTTCGCGGTGCGATCGACTGTCGCGCCAGTGAAATCAGCATTAATATGTGTTTAGAGGCTGCCAAGGCGATCGCCTCCCTAATTAATCCCAATGATCTGAACCGCGAATACATCGTGCCGTCAGTGTTCGATAAGCGGGTGGCGATTGCGGTTGCTTCGGCAGTGCAGAAAGCGGCGCGGGAAGAGGGAATTGCCAAGTATTAAATTACTATCTGAACTATAGACCTCTTGCGTGAATCCAGAATTGCTCATACTTTGACCAGTTAATTAAAATCTAAAAGTCGTATTGCCAACAACTAACAACTAGTAACTAACAACTAAAACACTGTGATTTGATATTCGCGCAAGAGGTCTAATGATTATTGAGGATTAAATGATGGACTATGATTAGCTGTTAGAGACAATCACAGTCCATCTCTCAATCATTCTAATCAGAGTTCAGACAAGTTCAAACATCTGTGAGCTAAAGCATGAGAGAATAGAAGGCTACTAGTTAAAATCTAACAGTTAAAAATACAGGTATTTTAAGACCATGCAAGTAGGCGATCGCGTTCGTGTCAGTACATCCGTAGTTATTTATCATCACCCCAAAAATCGCGGTCAGGCTGTCGATATTCAGAATCAAGAAGGGACGATCGATAAAATCGCTACGGAATGGAAGGGTCGCCCTGTCAGTGCTAATTTCCCGCTGGTGGTCAAGTTTGACAATGACAAGCTCCGCGCCCACATGCGAGAAGATGAGATCGAAGTAATTTAAAGTATTAACGGGAAAATTTGAGGGTACACCCGACCTTCTCTAATCTCATATCTTGCGCCAGTACACAAAGACTAGTAAGAGCAGAGATCTCAGAGTACTCTGGATCTGCGCCGATCGATAGTCATTGTTAAACTGGTGCAAGATATGAGTAATCAAATATCTTGGGGATCTACGCCCATTTCTCGTAGTTTGGCAGCAAGTCTATCCGCTCGTTGTTTTTCCAGCTCCGCTCGTTGTTTTTCTACATCCGCCCGTTGTTTTTCCAGCTCCGCTCGTTCCTCTCCATTCGGTAGTAAGTCACCGTTACTATCCCACCAGCGTAACCAAGGCAAAGTCTGATTATCTACTTTCCCTTGTCAGATGCCTAACTCCACACCAAGAGATGGAATTGCATAGTGACCACGATCGTTTGGTCTCAATAGCTGATATCGCTGGGCAACCAATTCGTAGACTTCGACCGATGCTTTCTGCACCTCATAGATCGCATAGAACGGAATCCGAATCGCCTGCTCGTAGACCCAAAATTTTCCAGCTTTGGCTTCTGGATTGAGAAACGGAGAAGTGGCATCGCGCTCTTCAGAGCCATCACCAGACACAAATTCGTTCGGCTCTGCCGTCTCGAAGAGAATCGCGATTAGAGGCGCAACGATCTCTTTCCACATTACATAAGAGCGACGATACTTACCATCTAGCAACGGAGCTACATTGGGTACATAAAACCAATCTGGGGCTTCTGCCCCTCGCTCTGGTGGATCGATCGATCGCCAATAAATGCCAGAATCTTGACCGATGCAGTAGCGTCCATCTGGATGCAGTTGTTCTAGTACAGGGCGAATCGAGCTAGTCAGCAAGATACTCTGAGGATGTTCTTGAAAATTCTTTCCTTCGGAACGCTCCGCGAACACAAATGTTCCATCCGACTCAGGTAGCTGGGTATGATCTGGCAATGATAGCGTCGGTGGCGATTGGGCAATAGTCATACAAAATGCCTGCAAATCCATAGAACCTTCGCTCAATCATAGCAAATCTATTTGTCTATGAGTATTACAGGCTCTAATTTGTAGAAACAATTTTATTATTGGGTCTCTAACCAACCAATCGATAAAACCAGCTCTCAATTACATTGCCCCACGCCGATTGCGAGAACACCGTTTCCGCTGCCCGACGACAATCGGCTCGATCGATCTCACTCAGCCTACCAATTGCCTCAACTAGTCCAGCCACACTATCTGGCTCAACCAAAAAGCCAGTCTTACCATCCGTGATGATTTCGGCTGGGCCACCCCGCCGATAGGCGATTACGGGTACACCACAGGCTAAGGCTTCGATCGCCACGTTCCCAAACGCCTCCACCCAGCGAGGAGTCATTAACATCCCCTGACAGGTACGGAGAGCTTGTTGCAACTCATGAGTCGGCAAGAAGCCCAGATATTCAATTGGCGCATTCGGATAATCCCGTTGAATCTGCGTCCAATAATCGGGATCTTGGATTTTGCCCATAATCTTCAGCTTAATTCCCGTTCGATCGGCAGCCGCCACAGCATCTTCGAGAGCCTTTTCAGGTGAAATCCGGCCCAACCAAGCCAGCGCGTCTTCTGGAGCCGCACAGTACTCATAGACAGCAGGATCGACACCGCTACCACCGACCACGCAACACAAATCTGCAAAGCTAAATGTCTCCGCCTGGGTGCGGGTACAAACCCCGATCGATCCAGGATAACCGACAGCAACTTTGTGAATGGCTAGATCGATCGCCGCTATCTGTGAACCCATACTCACAAAGTGGGCAATTGGTCGATCGAAAAATGGGGTTAGATAAAAGGGTAGCCAATCAAAAGCAGTATTGAAAATGATGTCATAGTCAGCTTGAATTTCTCTCGCCTTTGCCCACATATTCGCCAAGACGGGATTTCCTGGCATCACGATCGATGCTGCTAATTCTTGAGTTTGGGCGGTAAGTTGGAGTTCTCCAGGCACTTGAATAATCGATAGATCGCCGAGTTCAGAATCTATTGGCGCGATAATCTCGATCGAATGTCCTCTCGATCGTAGCTCTGTGGCTAAATTGGCGATCGTCAGTTCTACACCACCCCCTAAGCCAGAACCTAAAGCACCGACAGGTGTAGATAGGATCAGAATTTTAAGTCTGGATTGAGGCGATGAAATATTCAAAGAATTAATAGCGGAGATGAATTGATGCTCTTAATTTTACATCCACTATCAACTACTTGTACTGAGCAGAGCCGAAGCATTTACTAATATTAGCGATAACGCAGCCGTTGTTTAAAAGCTTGCTTGGTGTCCGAGTCCAACAGACTCCAGATACCTAATGTCCCAGAGAAGAAAAATACAATACTCGACACATACAAAATCGAAATTGATAAAGCTACCCACCAAGCCCAAGTTTTGAGTTGACGGAGGTGAAAAATCACAACTTCTAAGATCATCCCGATCCCGAAAATACCAATTCCTACCCACATACTATTTAGGATGGATTGAGGACTAGCATCTACCAGCTTTTCTGGTGGAATTGCCGCTAAAATTCCGTAAGGATTGCGGAGAATTAGGACTAGAAAAATATACAAATAGATTGTAAATCCAGCATTCCAGTGTAAACGTTTGAGCTTATTCCAGTAAGTGATAATTCCAATAATGCCTGCGACGGCGATCGTATCAAACCAGAATTGGAAATTAGGATGGGGAGCTTGAATGCTACCACTATTGAACACAAACATTAAGATCAGCATGGTAATCGGCACAGAGCGCAAGCTCCAAATTGCGACCAATAATGATGTCGGTGTTGTCATATTTGTGATGAGCATCAATCTAAATAATGAGTTTGATATATAGAAGGCAAATTCCAGATTAAGTTAGTAATCAATGAAATGAAATCCGCCAAAGTGCTGACAGCAGGATTTAGATGGGGATCTCACCGGAAACCGTACAAGGTTTGCTAAAGTGAGAAGTGTAGACTCCAGGCAGCAGGAAGTAATTCAATGGCAGGCAAACTTTTACTAGTAGATGATGAACCAGGCTTGCGGGAAGCGGTGCAGGCTTATCTGGAAGATAGTGGATATGTCGTTCAAGTGGCGAGTAGTGCCAAAGATGCCTGGGAATTGCTCCAACAACAGTTGCCTGACTTGGTGATTTCAGATGTGATGATGCCGCAGGTAGATGGCTATCAGTTTCTCAAGCAGATGCGCGAAGATCCTCGGTTCAAGGCAACGCCAGTAATTTTTCTGACTGCTAGAGGGATGAAAGCAGATCGCATTTCTGGCTATCAAGCTGGCTGTGATGCTTATTTGTCTAAGCCATTCGATCCTGATGAGCTGATTGCGATCGTCCAAAATCTCCTAGAACGCCGCGTAGTCGCCGTAGCAGCGTCCCAAAATCCCGAAATGGAAGGCATTGCCAAACAAATCGCCGCCGAGCTACGGGGGATGCTCAACCCCACCAGTGGCATTGTCAAAACGCCGCCGCCAATTCGGATCGATCTGACTCCCCGCGAGCAGAGTGTACTAGATTTGGTGGCAGCCGGATTGATGAACAAGGAAAT
Source organism: Chamaesiphon sp. 341R_metabat_111 (assembly GCA_025351825.1). GTDB lineage: Bacteria > Cyanobacteriota > Cyanobacteriia > Cyanobacteriales > Chamaesiphonaceae > Chamaesiphon. The sequence continues at coordinate 9,212 of JANXVE010000104.1, forward strand.
CGCCAAGCAGCTTGAAACCAGCGTGCGAAACGTCGAGAAGTATGTCAGTCGTCTATTTGGGAAGACAGGTACGAATAGTCGTACAGAACTGGTACGTTATGCCCTAGAACATGGTTTGACAAATTAAATTACGTAGCTCAGATTTTGGATTCGCAAATCAAAAATATTTGCCAAATTAGGTGGCTTAACATGAAGAAGCTCGAACGCAGAGTTAATCTGAATCGAGCGATCGATTGAATAGACCTCTTGCGTGAATCCAGAATTGCTCATACTTTGACCAGTTAATTAAAATCTAAAAGTCGTATTGCCAACAACTAACAACTAGTAACTAACAACTAAAACACTATGATTTGACATTCGCGCAAGAGGTCTAATAG
>JANXVE010000106.1 GCA_025351825.1 Chamaesiphon sp. 341R_metabat_111
AAGGCTTTTTTCAGGATCTCCTCAGTCTTACTAAATATTTTCTCTTTGACAGTTGGTCATCCTTGATTGATTTCATGCTTTATGGCTCAATCTCTAGTCTGGCAGCCAACTCCTCCTAGCTTTTTGAATTTGGAATTGCTGTTAAGCGATGAATTGCTTTTTTTGTTGCCCTCGACCATTTTTCTTCTCAAAAGGTGTCCGGAGTATTGTTTAATCGATCGTTCTATTAATTTCGTTCCTCAACCCAACCTATAGATCCTGAAGATACTTGGTCACAGCAACCCTGGCGGTTCAATCTTGAGCTTAGTCTAGGTTGAAGATTGAGCAATTGCGATAGTTACAAATTTAGCCCCAGCACCAAGCTGAAATTTTTGCTTGGGTACTAATAGAATATTTGTTTGTGCTGCACATAGGGCTGCCGCTTCCGCCACACTCATAGTCTCACTTAGTGCCGATACTCGTGGCGACGGATTGCTGACAACAACAGAATTTAGCCGTTCTGGGCTGTAAATTTTTAAAAACCAACCAGATTCGCGCCAATATTCGATCAATCCTGGCTCATTTGCTTTGCGATCGAGTGTTGCAAGTCCCGCAACTGTGGCAAGATCTAGATTGTACTCGGTGAATACTGACTCGATCGCCCGTTGAATCGCCAGCTTCGAGACACCCCGCTGACAGCCGATCCCTACCCATAAACCCATGTCAAATGAAGTCACTGGCAAAACACTTTATCTAGTCGGTACACCGATTGGCAATTTGGGTGATATGACGATGCGGGGGATTCAGGTATTGCAAGATGTCGATACAATTGCTGCTGAAGATACCCGCCATACGGGGAAATTACTGCATCACTTCCAGATTAAGACACCCCAAATTAGCTATCACCAGCATAATGAACAACAGCGCATCCCCGAACTAATCGCTCAATTGCAATCGGGCAAATCGATCGCTCTTGTCACCGATGCAGGAATGCCAGGGATTTCCGATCCTGGCTATTTAATTGTCTCTGCTTGTGTCGCCGCAGGGATTCGGGTGATTCCGATTCCTGGCGTGACGGCGGTAATTACGGCTGTGAGTGCTTCGGGATTGCCCAGTGACAGGTTTGCATTTGAAGGCTTTTTACCAGCCAAAGGGCAAGAACGCAAAGATCGGTTAGAGGCGGTGTCAGGAGATGCGCGGACTTTAGTATTTTATGAATCGCCTCACCGATTACGTCAGACTCTAGCAGACTTTGGTACAACATTTGGGATCGATCGACAGATCGCGATCTGTAGGGAATTAACCAAACTCCATGAGGAATTTTGGCGGGGAACTGTTGGTGAATCGATCGATCATTACACCCAAACCGAGCCGCAAGGGGAGTATGTGCTAGTGCTTGCAGGTGCAAATGTCAGCCAGCCTACTATCTCTAATGTCGCAATCGAGCAAGCTTTAATTGAACTGATCCTCAACGGCACCTCCCGCTCTCAAGCCAGTAAAATTGTTGCCGAACAAATCTCCCAATCACGTCGATATGTCTATCAACTGGCACTCGCGATCGATCTCGATGCTGCTGAAAGTGAGGAAAAAGATTTATCTGGGTAAGTCTACACAATCGAATCCAAATCCGATCGAGTGCCCATACACACCACTGAAATTCCCTCACAGGTGCGTTTGATCAACCCGCCGAGGACTTTGCCAGGGCCGACTTCGATCGCCTGTGTGATGCCTAATTCGGGCAACTGGAGCGATATTTCTCGCCACCGCACCGATCCGGTAATTTGTCTGTCTAGGCGTGATTTTAATTCAGCCCCGTCAGTTGCCGGAAGTGGCGAAACATTCGACAGCACTGGGATTTTGGCATCATAAAAAGTGATGGGAGCTAGTAACTTGCTAAATTCGGTAGCGGCTGTTGCCATCATCGGTGAATGAAATGCACCAGAGACTTTGAGCGGAATTGCCCGTTTTAATTTAATTTTACCTACTACCTCTGCAATCCCCAGTATTGTGCCCGAAATTACTGCCTGCGCGGCACTATTATCGTTCGCCAAAACCACGCCTTCAGTTGCAGCAATCGCGTCTTCTAATTGAGATCGATCGAATCCCAGTATAGCTGTCATCCCACCTTCGGAAGCCTGAGCCATCAATTCGGCGCGACGCTTGACTAGTTGCAATCCCGTCTCAAAGTCAAACACTCCAGCCGCGTAGAGTGCGACAAATTCGCCCAAACTATGCCCAGCAACTACATCAGCCGTCAATCCTTTGTGCTTGAGCAGATCTACCAAGATAGTTTCAATTACATATAAACAGGGCTGGGTATACTGCGTATTTGCCAATTTTACTTCATCATTTTGGCAAATATCCACGATCGACCAACCCAGAATTTCGGTGGCTCGATCGAATGTCGATCTTGCTGAATCTAGTTCTAACAAGTCCACTCCCATCCCAATGACTTGCGATCCTTGCCCAGGAAACACCCATGCAGTTTTCATATCAATTATTAGTTGTTACAGTTTTGTGTTGAAGCAGATGATTAGGTAGATTCCAATTTAGGTAAAAATTGCTCATAGGCTGGAATCTTGAGAAATCCTTCAGCTTCAACCACAATTGGCAATCCATGTTTGATACCGAGATCGGCAACTTCTGGAGCTGTTAAGTTGCCAGTTACTGACAACTTACTAGACAATTCTTGTAATAAAGGCTTATTAAAAGCTAATAGTTCTCTAGTTTCAGACACCATCCGCGCAATCATTTTCTCAACATCATTATCTGTTGATTTCATATCCATACTATGGCCATATTCGAGCGTATAGTTGGCTTGGAATTCATCATCAAAACCATAGCGACGGATATAATCGATCGTGATTTTAGTAGCTTGTTCGCGATCGTGAATTCGACCGACTGAAGCTAGTTTATCCCCAAACATGATATCTTCAGCCAGTCCACCTGCGAGATAGATCTTGATCTGGCGAACTAAATTTTCTTTGGTTTCATAAATCTGATGTGGGAATGTAAATCCACCAGCATAACTGCTAGCTAATTTAGATTTTAGCTGTAAGGGTGCCAATCCAAACAGCACCATATAAGCTACTGCATGACCAGATTCATGTACACTAATATTCGCAACCGTTGCTTCCAGATTACTTTGACGAATTTTATCAATTCGACCTGTAAATGAAATTTCTTCTAACCGATCGCCAATCTGAGCTGTGATTTGGGACTTCTCAAAATCATAGACAATATCAATACTCTTCTCACTGCGTAATAGGGCTGTAAATAAGAACTTTGCCAGATTAGTTTCTAGAATATCCACTAAGCTAGAAAATACTGGACGGACACCCTGAACTGGAAATACCCCATTGCGGTAAACTAGTTCGTGGACAGAACGATCTACTTTTACTGCTACATCAAATTTAGCTTTAGTCGTTGTAATAATTCGATCGATCTCATACTCAATCAGTTTCTCAAAATCACACTTTTTGAGGCTGGCATAGATCAAGTGAATATTGCCAAATCTGGCTACCTGTTCGGGACGAAAGCTCTTGCTCAGGGCGTTTTTGATATCCACCATCGTAATTTTCTTGGTGAACGCATGGAAGATATCGGCATCTACATCTGACTCGGCGATCTGGGTTGCCATCGAAAAAGCTTCATCCAAGTTACCACTAATAATTAGTAGCGTTTTGGAATGATCGATCGGCTCGTATACTTTTTTCTTTTGTTTGGCTTGACGAATCTGTTCGATCATCTGCATTTGAGACATATCGGCAATATCCGAAACTTCTCCGTCTAGTTGCAGCATTGACTTGAGATTCTGGGCTTCATAAAAACCTAATGCTGGATTTTCATCGACATCTTCTTCGCCCCGTTCTTTGCGCTTTTTGATGTTTTTCTGCTGATATAAGTAATCCTGAATATAGTAATCCAGATCGTCCCTAACTCGTTTTGACAATTTACCATCGCTCAATAGTTCCCAAAAGTCTGTAAACTTTGATGACTGAACTGGAGTACCATCCGCATTGATCGTATTAAAACGTTGAATTTCATCAAACAAAACTATTGCTGGTTTGCCATCACTAATACTATTCCGACTTAGTGCCGAGCCGACTGAACTGTCCCAGGAACTGCCCTCTGTATGGCTGAGTTCGATCTCGACAAACCGATCCTGAAAATTCAGACACTTCACTAGTCTGCGGACTAAATCGGTTTTACCAACCCCAGTCATCCCCCACAAATTGACGATGATTGGACGGCTCAAAATCTCTGGCATCAAATACCAGATCTGGATATAGTTGAGCAGATCGTCGATCGTTTCATCGATCCCAACAAAGTGAGCTTTAAGTTCGATCCGCGTAGTTTCTAAGATTTGTTTCCGCGCTTCAATCTGCTGAAAATTAACTTCCATAATGTAGAGGGTAGGGAGTAGGGGTTAGGAATTAGGCTTTGGGCTTTAGGAATTAGGCTTTGGGGTTTGATAACTGATGAATTAAGCAACTTCTCTAGTTGCCATCAACTATCAACTATTCTCCTTCGGAGAGGCTACGCCAACAACTATCAACTAAATCACCCCCACTTGAAGATGGCAGCACCCCAACTTAAACCAGCACCAAAACCAGATGTGGCGATCGTGTCGCCAGATTGAATTCTACCAGATCTCACTGCTTCATTGAGTGCGATCGGAATCGAAGCCGCAGAAGTATTGCCATAGTTAGCAACATTGCTAACTACCTTCTCCGCCGGAATGTGTAAACGTTCGGCGACAGCATCCATAATTCGTTGATTCGCTTGGTGAAGGATCAACCAATCGATATCATTACTAGTCAGATTGGCTTGATGAATGACTTTATCGATCGCATCTGGTACCCGATTAATTGCAAATCGATAAACTTCCTTACCATTCATCGTGATGTATTGATATCTACCCTGAGTAAGGATCGTGCCAGGAATTAGTTCGCGCAATTCAGGCTTAAAAGCGAGATTCAAACAGCAATTTTGAGTACCATCGCTCCGAATTTCAAACCCTAATAGTCGATCGGCATCTTCGGTAGCTTGCATCAAAACCGCACCCGCACCATCACCAAATAATACACAGGTATTCCGATCGTTCCAATCTACCCAGCGCGATAATAAATCGGCACCAATTACCAGAATATTTTGGTATGCACCCGATCTCAAAAATTGTGCCGCAGTCACCACCCCAAATACAAATCCCGAACAAGCCGCCGTCAAATCGAAAGCCACCGCTTTTGTCGCACCCAACTGTGCCTGAATCTGGCAAGCCGTGCCAAATAAATCTTCTGCTGAAGACGTTGCCAGGATAATCATATCCACATCAGCAGCAGCCACACCAGCCATCGCCAGAGCCTGCTGTGCCGCTTCAGTCGCAAAACCAGCCAATGACTCCCGATCGTTGCTGACATGCCGCTGACGAATCCCTGTACGGCTAGCAATCCACTCATCAGACGTGTCTACCACCTGTGCCAACGCATCATTGAGAACGACAGTCTCTGGCGCAGCCGCACCGCATCCAATAAAAGAGACTCCCGTTAGTGAGTGATTTGATGGCATGTGGGGTTAGGGTGTAGGGAGTGTGGGAGGTGTGGGGGGTGTGGGGAGCTAGAAAGGCACTGCCCAATATTCTGGATCTAGGCGGTATTCAATTAAACTATGGCTAGTCGCTACCTACGGAAGATTCCTCTTTTGGAGATTCAGCCTGCGGAGATTTATCGCGAGTAGATGATTTAATTTGTTCGATCACATTTTTATCAACAGCACTTTTTGCCGATCGAATGGCGTTAGCGATCGAGAATGCATCCGAACTACCATGACTGATAATACACACTCCCTCTACTCCCAATAATAGACCACCACCATGTTCTGCGGCATCGATCCGCTTCTTCAGGCGTTGGAGATTGGGTTTGAGCAGTGCCGTACCGAGTTTGCCATTGATCCCCCGTGGTAGCTCTTCCTTGAGCATCTGCACCACAATGTTACCAACAGCTTCAGCAAATTTGAGCAAGATATTTCCGACAAACCCATCGCAGACAATCACGTCAAAATTGCCAGACAGGACATCGCGCCCTTCAGCATTGCCAACAAAATTGATATGTTGATTCTGTTGCAAGCTTTCGTGTGCCTTAACCGCAACTTCATTGCCCTTAGATTCTTCCTCGCCGATATTTAGTAACCCCACCTTCGGCGTTTCCACCCCCAGCACATACTCACTATAGACAGAACCCATCACCGCAAACTGTTCGAGATATTTGGGGCGACAATCGACATTCGCACCGACATCTAAAATCACCACAGATTTATCCGCCCGATTTGTTGGAAATATCGCCGCAATCGCCGGACGATCGATCCCCCGCAACCGCCCTAATCTGAGTAATGCTGCCGCCATTGCCGCGCCAGAATGCCCAGCCGAAACCACCGCGTCAGCCTTACCTTCCTTGACAAGCTGCATCGCCACATTGATCGAAGCCTTGGGCTTGCGCCGCAGCGCACTCAACGGTTCTTCGTCCATTTCGATCGTGCCTTCCGCTGGCACAATTTCCAACTTGGGCGCATTTGGATACCGATCCAGACAAGCCTGAATTTGCTCGGGATCGCCCACTAGGATTACGTCTACGTCTGATAATTCTGTTTGGGCTTGGATCGCACCCGCGACTATGGCGGCAGGTGCATCATCCCCACCCATTGCGTCAAGTGCGATGCGTGCGCGAGTTGAAGCCATTGATGCCACTGATAGAAACCACCAAAATTCTACCAGAATATGGCGATTCAGATCTCGATCGAGTCAGAACAGCACTAAAACTATAAATTGGTAGAAATTGCCCCAACCGGACAAGTGGGGATACACTGCTCACAGACAATGCAGCGCGATCGAGTAAAATTCAACCTAAATGTCTCAGGATCGAGATTGAGAGCTTCTGTAGGACATACGCCAGTACATAGCCCACAATCCACACAGACATCCTCATCGACAAAGATTTCTTTATTTGCTGTCGATACTTGGATGCCCTGAGAACGCATCCAATCGATCGAAGCATCCAGCTCATCAATATCGCCAGATAGCTCTACTACCAGTTTCCCAATCTGATTGGGTGCCACCTGAGCGCGAATGATATTTGCAGCGACGTTAAAATCTTTTGCTAGTCGATACGCCACTGGCATCTGAATAGCACGTTTGGGGAAGGTAAGAGTAACCCGTTTTTTCACAATGGGAATGCAGGATCGAGCAGTTCTATTTTAACCTGAGTTAGTCGATCGAGAAAGTAGGCTTTGGGCTTTAGGCTTTAGGCTTGAGTTAGGAGTTGGGAGTCTATAGAACACCATTGTGCCCAAGTCCCCCAGTCCCCCAGTCCCCCAGTCCTCCATCCCCCAGAAACATGCCACTATTCCCCCTCCTCCAGCCCGACTTAATACTAGGCAATTCCGTACTAGCTATCACACCGGAAATCCTGACTAGATACCAGATCCACGGATTGGTACTAGATGTCGATGATACCATTGTGCCGATCGGTAATGCCGTCATCCAACCAGAACTAGCCGTGTGGATTGAAGAAATTAGACAAATTGTGCCGATGTGGTTGGTAACAAACAATCCCAGTCAAGTGAGAATCGGCGCGATTGCCGATAGCCTATCACTACCTTATTTCCTCAGCGCGGCTAAACCATCCCGTCGCCGACTCAGGCAGGCGGTGACAGAAATGAAGATCGAACCCGCACGAGTAGCGATGGTTGGGGATCGGATCTTTACCGATGTACTCGGTGGCAATCGGATGGGGATGTTTACGATTTTGATCGAGCCGATTGTCAATATCGATTCTACCCTCGGCTTTAACCTGCTTCGCCGAATTGAATTTGCGATCGCATGGATACTCGGCGTTTCTTTAGCACCAACTAAATAAATCTTTATAATACACAACAAACCCTCAATATGTCGAAATATAAATAAATCATTAAGAAAAGCGAGATGCTCGAAAATATCTGGCATCATTGTTTTATTGGAAATGGAGTCAGCCGAGATAAAGACTCTAAACATAATATAAAACATAGAAAACTTCAGAGCGTTGACTGCCAAAAATAGGTAGTTGACGCTCTGAAAAATTTTATAGGTAATTATACTCAGCAGATTTTACATTTTTGCTCCATTGCCGAAAGCCTCGATCCCTAGCTATTATGCCTCGATCCCCATCATGTCTCAGACCATAGTCATCAAAGTTGGTACATCGAGTCTGACTCGTAGTGATGGCAGACTGGCTCTAGCAACCATCGCTGCTCTAATTGAAACGATCGTCGATTTACGTGCCCAAGGTTATCAAATTGTTTTGGTATCTTCTGGTGCAGTTGGAGTCGGGGCGGCGCGACTGGGACTAACCGAGCGTCCGAAAACGATCGCGCTCAAGCAAGCCGCCGCCGCTGTCGGACAGGGGATCATCATGCGCGTTTACGATGATTTATTTCGGGAACATCAACAGCCAGTCGCTCAGATCTTATTGACGCGGGGCGATCTTGACAGGCGGAGTAGTTATATCAATGCTTACAACACCTTTCAGGAGCTATTTCGACTGGGCGTGATGCCGATCGTCAATGAAAATGATACAGTCGCTGTAGATGAACTAAAATTTGGTGACAATGATACCCTGTCTGCCAGAGTTGCCAGCCTGATTGATGCCGACTGGTTATTTCTGCTCACCGATGTCGATCGATTGTACTCCGCCGACCCCCGCAAATTTCCCGATGCCCAGCCAATTATTCAGATCGATCGATTAGAGGATCTGACCGCCCTTCAAGTCCAAACTGGTGACGCAGGTTCTGCCTGGGGCACAGGGGGGATGGTGACGAAAATAGCCGCCGCTGGGATTGCAACCAGTGCTGGGGTCAAGACAGCCATTACTCATGGTCAATTTCCGCAATACATCGAGCGGATCTTACACGGCGAACCCTTGGGTACTCAATTTACGCCCCAATTGCGAGCCGATAGTGCTAGAAAACGCTGGATTGCCCACGGGCTGGTAACTGTCGGTAAGGTTTATCTCGATCCTGGGGCGGTAATAGCAATTACAAGTGGGGGTAAATCTCTATTACCTGCCGGAATCACTCAGATTGAAGGAACGTTTGAAGCAACAGATGCCATAGAATTGTGTGATGCATCTGGCAAAGAGATCGCGCGGGGAATTGTTAACTACAGTAGAGTCGAACTCGATCGCATCCAAGGGCATCGATCGACTGATATCATTGACCTACTGGGCTACATCGGTGAAGAAACCGTCGTCCATCGCGATAACTTAGTGTTAAGCTAAAACTTACTCTCACCCCACCCTCTACCCTCATGTGGCAATGGCAAACCTGGTCAGAATTACCGTATCTAACCTGCGATTTACTGGCTGATTGGCAGCATGGCTTCTTCACCCGTCAGTTTTCGCCACGGAACCCCCATGAAATTACGCCTGTCTTGTCAGCGACGGCTAGTACTCATCGACTCAAGCAGGTGCATGGCAATGTCGTCCTCACACCAACTGAAATTGCGAGTACGACAGAGTTAGAAGTAGAAACAGGCTACGCGCTAGCCGATGGAGTAATGACTGAACAACCGCAGCAAGCTGTTTGGGTTGCTAGTGCTGACTGCAACCCGATCTTAATTGCCAATCGGCACACTGGTAATGTCTGTGCCGTACATGCTGGCTGGCGTGGTACATCGTTAAATATTGCAACTGTAGCAGTCAAAAAATTATTGGCGCAAGGTGGTAGCCTAGCTGATATTGTCGTCGCGATCGGGCCAGCGATCGATGGTACAGTTTATCAAGTGACAACTCAGACAGGTTTGGAAGTATGTAGACCGATCGCTCTAAAGCCTTTCTCTGGCGATAGTGAAGCCGATTTAGCATCCGTCCAATCGATGGCGAATTCACCCCTATTACCCGATGAACAAGCAGGGAGAGTCAGGCTAGACGTGCGGCGGGTCAATCAACTCCAACTCGAACAGCTAGGTGTAGATCCAAACCAGATTTCGATCGCACCTCATTGTACCTATCAAGAGCCAGAATATTTCTTCTCTTATCGCAGGGAAAAACTTAAGAAAATTCAGTGGTCGGGAATAGTTAGTTGATAGTAAGTTAGATCTGTAGGTTGGGTTGCGGATGGAATCGCGCTGTAGGCGAAGACGTGTCGTTAGACGGTTTCCTCAGCGTGCGTTCCACCAAGCAGAAGAATGAAACCCAACACCCTCAGAGTTAAACCTAGAGCGTTGGGTTTCGAGGCTCAACCCAACCTACACCACTAAACCACTAGCAGCTAAACCACTAACTTGGAACTCGCCAGACTTGAACTTCGCCATAGCTACCTGTGGCAATGGTGCGACTATCGGCACTAATTGCCACTGATAAGATCGATCGATCGCTGACAGCAAGAGTATGGATGAGTTTACCCTCATTGAGATCCCAGATATTGAGATTGCGATCGTCTCCACCACTGACAATTGTCCGTCCATCTGGAGAAATTGCCACGCAACCGATCGATTGAGAGTGTCCAATCAGGGTATCGATGAGATTTCCTGTTTCTATATCCCAGATTTTAATCGTGCAATCGTGGCTGGCACTGACAACTTTTTTACCATCAGGTGTAATTGCTACGCCACCGATCCGACCGCTATGGCCTAATAGCGTCTTGAGCAATCGTCCTTCCTGAAGATGCCACAACCGCACCGTATAGTCGCTGCTACCGCTAGCAACTAATTGTGCTGCTTGATGAGTCGCCAGACAAGCGACATTTTGGAGATGACCTGGACATTGATGAATCAATAATCCGTTTTGAGGCTGCCAAATCTTGAGGATCGAGTCATTGCCACCTGTGACCAATCGCTGGCCATCAGTGGTCAAGGAGATGGCATTGACGGCAGATTTATTATCGAGCAATTGGGGTAATTTGCTACCAGTAATCAACTGCCACCATTGAACAGTGCCATCCAAACTACCACTAATAATCGTTTCCGAGTCGGCAGTCACCAGGACACTGTAAATCCAGTGACTATGACCGAGTAAATTGTGTACCAACTTACCATCTGATAGCCGCCAGACCTTGACAGCATCATCAACATGGGTGATGTCACCATGTCCGCTCACCAACCATTGCCCATCGGGACTCAGCGCGATCGTATAGACCTCACTCAAGTATCCTGAGAGTTGATGAACCAGTTCGAGTCGATCGTACTGGATTGGGGCGAGTTCGGGCGATCCTATCTCTGGATCTGCAAATGCCACCATCCCTGTTGCTTCAGCTTCAGCCCAGTTCTGGGACATTTCCGGCAGTTCTTTGGGCTGGAGCGTAATGTGGGCGATCCGATTCCAGTTGGAGACTGGAGTAGCAAGCTGTTGGCAGATAATCGGCAGACAACTGGCATCTGGCACCACTTTTTCGATCGCTTTGAGCCGTTCCCGTGCGTCCCGAACTGCGAGCTGGAGTGATTTACCACCCGAAAAAGCTTTGAGAAATAGCTTGACAAATTCCTGCGCGACTTGATCCTGAACGGCTTCGCGCATCACAATCAGATTGGGAATCTGAAGATCGACTAGTTCACTAGCCAGCTCCAAACCTTCACCACAATTGATAATCAAGAGTTTTAGCCCTTGCTGAACAGCCGCCCGAATTCGATACTTAAATTCGGTAATAGTAATTGTATCGTGATGATTGATGTAGATCCGACCGTTGGGGAGATAGCCAGAAATATAACTGCTAAAAAACAGCACGCTCCACTTTTTATTTAATTCATTGACAAAATCAGCATGACTGGGAGCGACCACAAATTCCGCGCTTGTGTGGGGCAGTGCCTCTAGATATTCCTTACTGCGATCGAGTTTAATCCCTTGAGCACTAGTTAGAATCGATAATACGGGTACTTGCAACTTTTCATCACTAGCAACCTTTTCAGAAATCGCTGGAATCATGGACAGGCTGACTTCCGCCTGAGGATATCGATCGAGTAATGGCTGCCAAATGGAATTCCACGGCAGTTTGAGCAATACTTTGGAGCGGCTCCGCACGATCAGATCGACTTCTACTTCGGTGTCGATAATTGTCGCCAGCTTTTCCCTAATCGTCTGAAAACCTGGAGAACCATACCATTGGTGTAAGTTTGCTTGCATCATCGCTCCAGCGTCCAAGCAATCATTAATTCGCTCTGGGACTAGACTGACGGCTTTATTGCTCATCAGCCGATGATTTTGAGGGTCGAGACGGCGATAGCGAGCTTGCCATTCTTGGTACTGAGACAGCATTCGGGTCAGATCTGGTAAATTTACCACTGTCTGCGCCAATAACTGACGATTGGCACCGAGTACCGTCATATCGACTTGCAGTACAGATCCCATTTGGATCTCTTCAACTGTAAAAATTATTTCTTTACCCCAGACCGCAGATGAAGACGCAGCCCCTCGATCCTCAGCAATCCGATCTCCAGCGACACTCGTTGACTGAGCATACATCGGCTCCATTTCTTGGCAGAGCAGATTGGCAACAGTGTAGTAGTTGGTACTGTGATTGAGTCTAATCACAATTCGGTACAGCAGATACTTCAGCTCGACGATCGAAGCATGGCTATCTCGCAATTCTTGGAGATGACTTTTGAATTTGACCGTACTCAGTTGTTGAGCTTCATTACTCCAATTATTGGTGCAAGCACAAAATACCAGCTTTTTAATTCTGGCAATGTGATTGCTTTGTTCTAAATTATGTACGATCGCATCCAACATTTCTGACTCCCGATTAAGACTCCATTCCCTCATAGAACCGCTGTCGCCTGACCCATTATTACTCGACCTACTATTCAACCAGATGAAGTCGCCGATCTCAATCGTTGGAAAAGGATATTTTTAGACACAATCGATCGGTTTCATTCGATTGCTACTAATTGTAGCTTGAACTGAAAACAGTCAGCACTCAACCAATTGGCCTAGATAGCTAATTTTGGGCTGGTAGCTGGATTCAACTGTCTCCTTCTTTATTATTCCCCAAATATTCACATTCTTTATCATTGCCACAGCCAGTTGGCTGATTTAAAGTAGGCAAAGGGAATCAAAGCCCTAGAGGGTAAAGAAGAGGGGATTGGCGTTTCCAGTCGGCGCGGGCAAATGCGACCCTACCGTTGGGTGTGATGGGGCCTGAAGGATCTACTGTGCTGGTGATTTTAAGAGGGTTACGATTGCTGAAAGATTGAACTATTTCTAACTTAATCTATGTTATTGTTTAGATTATTCACGATAATGATTCTCATACTTAATCTTTCATGCTAAGGATTCAGCAATTAGCTGTCAATTACCGTGGCGTACGTGCTTTGGAGCAAATTGACTTCCGGATCGAGCCAGGTGAATTGGTGGGTCTAATTGGGCCGAATGGAGCGGGTAAGAGTACATTACTCAAAGCGATGCTAGGGCTAATTCCGACTACATGTGGCACAATCGAGTATTGTAATTGTCCTCTGTGTCGGCATTTGGAACGGGTGGCGTATGTACCCCAAAGATCTCAGGTTGACTGGGATTATCCGATTACGGTTTGGAATGTGGTGATGATGGCGCGTACCCGTCAATTGGGCTGGTTGCGTCGTCCAGGTGCGGCGGCAAAGGCAATCGTCAATGGGGCACTCGATCGAGTCGGAATGCTAGATCTCAAAGATCGGCGGATTGGGCAGCTCTCTGGCGGGCAACAACAGCGTGTATTTTTAGCCCGCGCACTGGCGCAACAAGCAGATTTATTCTTATTTGACGAGCCATTTACTGGCATCGATAAAAAAACTGAAGCCGTACTTCTGGAAGTTTTTGGCGAACTGCGAACTGCGGGTAAAATCTTACTAGTCAGTACCCACGAATGGGGAAAATCTTTGAGTCAACTCGATCGAATTTTGCTGCTCAATCAAAGTCTGATTGCTGATGGTTCACCCGCACAGGTAATGACTCCAGCTAATCTTCAGCAAGCTTATGGGGTGTCATTTCATCAGCATGGCAGTCGAGATTCTGGAGCAGATTTATTCTGTTAATGAAATAAGTGGATGGTGGATGGTATTTTTCCTTATTCACGATTCACTAAAACACTAGTAAATTTGTTTTGATACAAGATCTGAGTATGCTAAATTTTCTGATCGAGCCGTGGCAATATGAATTCATGCGAAATGCGATCGTCATTGGCATTCTCGTCGGAATTTTATGTCCGGTTGTCGGTAGTTACCTGATCGTTCAAAGAATGGCATTATATGGAGATGTCATCGCCCATGCTGTATTGCCAGGATTATCGCTTTCATTCTTCTTGGGCATCGATATTGCGATCGGGGCATTTATCTCTGGCATCATGGGTGCGGGGACTATTTCCTGGATTCGATCGCAATCGAGAGTCAAGATTGATGCAGCGATGGCTCTGACTTTTTCTAGTTTCTTTTCGGTCGGAATTATTTTAATTTCTGTACTTAGGAATAATATCGATCTAGATAGTTTTCTCTTTGGCGATATTTTAGGTACGACGACAACCGATATCTATCGGACAGCAATTGTCACAGCGTTGATTCTGACAGTAATTTGGTTATCCTATAAAGAGCTATTATTCTACACATTCGATCGAACTGGAGCCGAAGCAATGGGCTTACCAGTTAAAATTATTCATCTCGGATTTATGTCTGCAATTACGCTCACAATTATTGCTAGTATGCAGGCCGTGGGTGTAATTTTAGTGATTTCGCTATTAGTTGGGCCAGCTTTGACTGCACATTTGCTCGTCAAAGAGCTGCATCAAATGATGATTTTAGGTGCGATTATCGGTGCATTTGCAAGTTTGAGTGGAGTGTATATTAGTTTTTATCTCAAGCACGTACCATCTGGCCCTGCGATCGTCATTGTATCTTCGATTTTATTTATTATGGCATTATTATTTAGTCCATCTCAAGGTATTCTAACTCAACGATTTCGATTACCTTCCTAATTAATAGACCTCTTGCGTGAATCCAGAATTGCTCATACTTTGACCAGTTAATTAAAATCTAAAAGTCGTATTGCCAACAACTAACAACTAGTAACTAACAACTAAAACACTATGATTTGACATTCGCGCAAGAGGTCTAATAG
>JANXVE010000147.1 GCA_025351825.1 Chamaesiphon sp. 341R_metabat_111
GATTGCTCTGTGATGATTCGTCGCCAGATCCGACTACCTGGCTGTCCATGAAACAGTTGCAACATGTGACGGGTAATGCTGTTTAGTCTACCGCCACTAGTTACCCAGAGATCGATATATGGGAGCATGGCAGTAGCGATATTCTGACGGCTGGGAATTGGGGTAGATTCACCATAAATTTCGCGATCTGCCAATGCCAATAAGTAGGGATTGTCATAAGCAGCTCTACCAATCATCACCGCATCGACAAACTGGTGTTGGGATTGAGCTTGCTCTAAGCTAGTGAAACCACCATTGATTTCGATCGAAAGCTGCGGAAAATCCTGCTTGAGCTGATGAACTAGATCGTAGCGCAGGGGCGGAATTTCGCGGTTTTCCTTGGGACTCAAGCCCTGTAACCAGGCTTTGCGGGCATGGACGGAGAAGCGTTGACAGCCTGTTTGGGCAACAATCGACACAAACTTTGCCAGAGCGTCATAGCTATCGACTTCATCTACCCCAATCCGATGTTTGATCGTCACAGGTAATTTGGTAGCACCCATCATCGCGGCGATACATTCAGCTACATGCTCCGGCTGAAGCATCAGACAGGCACCAAAATTGCCACTTTGAACCCGACTACTGGGACAGCCAACATTGAGATTTAGTTCGTCATAACCAAATTCCTCGGCAATTTGGGCGCATTTAGCTAAGTCTTGGGGATTGTCGCCACCGATTTGTAATGCCAGGGGATGTTCGGATCTGTCGAATCCCAATAGTTTCTGCTTGTCTCCATTCAAGATCGCCATACTCGTCACCATCTCGGTATACAGCAATGTTCGGCGACTAATTTGGCGCAGGAAGTAGCGGCAGTGTCGATCGGTTCGATCCATCATTGGAGCTACACTGAGCGGATGTAGATATTTGGGTAATTTGTCGATCGATAATTCAGGACTAACTACTAACATTTGTTGACTTAGTTGAGTGACTTTAAGTTTTGCTGTGGTTGAATTCGGTCAACTATATTTGCCTTCAATTTGGTCAATCTGGGCTTCCCAATGTTTTCCATCGAAGGCAGTAATTTCAAACAGATCGATCGAATCACCATCTAAACAGCGAAGATTGACATCATACCCATCGGGATGAGATCGCGGCTGATAAAAAGAATGAATTCCACAGTGGCGACAAAAATGATGTTTCGCAATACCTGTATTGAAAGTATAAGTACTGAGAGCATCTTGCCCCTGAATCAGTGTAAATCTTGAGGCCGGAACAATCAGATGCACAAATCCTTTTTTAGAACAGATCGAACAATTACATTCAACTGCCTCAAACTTTTCTATTTGAACTCGATAGCGAACGGCTCCACAGTGACAGCCGCCAGTGCAAGTTGTTAGTTGATTCATCGCATTAATTATTCAATTTCAGATGGTGCTATGTTCGATCGATCGAAAGCAATTCGCAAGAATGGTGGAGCTGCAAATGTGGTAACAATTACCATTAGGATAATTGCTGCTTCTAATGATTTGTCAATTACACCGCTAGCAGCACCAATTCCGGCAAATACTAAGCCGACTTCACCACGGGGAATCATGCCAATGCCAATCGCTAGACGGTTGATTTTTGGCTTACCAAATACTACCCAACCAGTGACTAGCTTACCAACGATCGCGATCGTAATCAAAAAACCAGCAACTAATAATCCACCCCAATTAGCTGGATCTGCCGGATTTAATACGCCTAAATCTGCTTGTGCGCCAACAGTCACAAAGAAAATTGGGACTAGCAGATCGGCAACTGGTTTGACCAGTCCATCTAATTCATTTCGAGCATCAGTTTCATCTAAAACTAAGCCAGCCGCAAAGGCTCCCAAAATCGCTTCTAGATGAATAGCATTGCCGAGAAATGCCATGAAAAAAGCGAGGATAAATGCGGGGATAACAATATTGCCACGAGTTTTTAAGGTATCAACAATTAGCACAAATCCTTTGTTGAAAATACCTGCTAAGAGAATCGAACCGAGCAAAAAAGCCGTTGCACTAAAAATCAAATAAATCACATTACCAACATCGATCGATCCTGTTTTGGCTAAACTAGCAACAACAGCTAATACAATGATTCCCAACACATCATCAATTACTGCTGCCCCAACAATAATTTGGCCTTCGGTAGAATTGAGTTGCCCCAGTTCTGACAGTACTTTGGAAGTAATCCCGATACTAGTTGCCGTCAACGCAGCTCCAGCGAAAATAGCTGGAATAGCAGCAACATGAAAAATTACCATCAATCCCGCAGTACCTGCGGCAAAGGGCACCGCCACGCCCACGCAAGCCACAACAACAGCCTGAACTCCCACTGCCTTAAGCTGGCGCAAATCTGACTCCAAACCAATCTCAAACAGCAAAATAATTACGCCCAATTCTGCCAGAACTGAAATTACTTCACTTTGGGACTCAAATACATTGGTAGCAATTGCTGGAGAAATGTGATAGATCCACTGCAACACAAACATCACCCCAGATTCAGTCGCTGGTAAGTCACTGTCTGCAAAAACGATCCAGTCAAACGCAGATACTCCGACAATCACCCCTGAAACTAGTTCGCCTAATACGGGTGGAAAATTTAGGTACTGGGAAATCTCCGCCCCAATTTTGCTAGCCAGGTAAATAATCACCAAACTGAGCAGTACCCCTGTGAGCAAGATCGGCGCATTCTCTGCCGCAACGACAGCCAGGATCGGTGGTGGGGCAAATAACAACGATTCGGGGAGATGAAGATCGATGACTGGCATCAACAGTAGACTATTCGAGGGCAGCGACATGGGCTATGTGTTTGGGAGTAGAATATTTTTATAAATGTAGCTGTCTATCTCTATAACAGTATGCCGGAGCAAAGTAAGTTACCACAACGACATCCGCAAGAGAAGGTCGATCGAGCGATCGTCGATCTATTATTGGAGAGCGATCCTCAAGAATCGATGGCATTATCCGAATTAGCTCGGCTGAGGATTCGCTACAACGGTTTTCCTGGGGCGACAGATATTCAGGAAAATCTCGATCGATTATTGCTTGAATGGCACCTGACTGAGGATCAACTATTTGCCAAAACCCGCGCTTTGCATAGTGGCGAACAGATTTATCAAGTCAAAGCGAAAAAGTATCAAGAGCAAGAAGATTGGAACTGAATTTAGTTGCTACCAGATCTGATGGTGATTGAAATCGTCAACTCACCCTCGGTTATCAGTATCTACACTTGTGTCAAATAACCGAACAGCAGCAGATATAATGGAGTAGAGAGATATACTCATACTCGACTCGATCGGAAGCCTACCCATGCTCGACTTTACAATTATCCTCCTCCTAATCCTGGCAGCAGCAGGGATTGGCTACGATATCGTGGATATATTACCCAGTGAGATGTTGGCTAAAGTCACCAATCAGGATGGTTTGCGGATTGTATCAGCGGGGTTTGCTGCGCTATTTGGCGGGGCGTTTGGCTTTTTCGTCAAATCGGCTTATCGTCGCCTAGAAGCTGAGGTACGAGGGTTGCCAGTCGATGTCCTCTTGACTAGAGCTGTTGGTTTAGTGATTGGGCTACTGATTGCCAATCTGATGCTAGCACCAGTGTTCCTACTCCCCATCGCCCCAGAATTCTCATTTCTGAAGCCATTACTGGCGATTTTGGGGAGCGTGATGTTCTGCTATTTGGGTGTGACTTTAGCAGATACTCATGGCGGTGCATTTTTACGCCTGATCAATCCCCAGAGTGTTGAAACAATGCTGGTGGCGGAAGGAACTTTGAAAGCGATCGCACCCAAAGTAATCGATACTAGTTGTATCATCGATGGGCGGATTGAAGAGTTATTAAATACGGGATTTGTTGAGGGTCAAATTTTAGTACCGCAGTTTGTGATCCAGGAATTGCAAACACTTGCCGATGCTGCTAATGACATGAAAAGAAGTCGTGGTCGCAGGGGGCTAGATATCTTGAACAGAATGAAAGATAGCTTTCCCGATCGAATTATCATTCACCCGATCGACTATCAAGATATCACAACTGTCGATGCTAAATTAGTTCACTTTTCGAGTGAAATCCGCGCTACCCTGCTGACTAATGATTACAATTTGAGCAAGGTTGCCAAGCTGCAAGAAGTTTCGGTTTTAAATGTTAATGATTTAGCTACCGCTGTACGTCCGGTATATCTACCTGGAGACTGTCTCGAAATAAAAATTATTAAAGACGGCAAGGAAGCCACTCAAGGGATCGGTTATCTCGATGATGGGACGATGGTAGTCGTGGAAGAAGGGCGCAAACACGTTGGGGTGGATCTAAAAATAGTCGTCACTTCCGCCATCCAAACATCTGCTGGTAGAATGATTTTTGCCCGCCCCTACGCTTCGATGATGGCTTAATTCCATCGGTGCATCACACATTCTATATATAGCCCTGGATCAGGATATCCGTGCCGATTTGTTGATAGCTTACCCGTTCCAATACTAGAGCATCCGACATCGATCGAATATTCATGTCCCCAACTGGCGAGGGTGCCGAAATCCCCCCGACAATTTTGGGAGCGACGAAGGCTAATACTTTCTGAATCGCACCATCAGCAATCGCACTCGCGGCTAGAGTGCCCCCACATTCCCATAGTACCGAGAGAAAACCGCGATCGAATAAGTGTTGCATCACCAGCTTCGGGCTGAGTGTGTCCAACTCTAACACCTCTACACCTCGATCGATTAATGAGTCCCGTAACGCTGGATTTGCACCTGTTTGGGTAACTACTAAAGTCTTCGCCACACTGGTATCCCACAAAATCGCTTCCGCTGGTAGATCCAAACTTTGAGTCATGACTACCCGAAGCGGATTGGGCGCAATCGGATCGTGACTAGTCAGGTACGGATTATCCCTTCGCAATGTATTTCCACCAATAATTACGGCATCACAACCCGCACGGAGATGATGAACATATTGGCGCGAAGATTCGCCACTTACCCATCTGCTGTGCCCGCTATCGGTGGCAATTTTACCGTCCAGCGTCATCGCATATTTTAAGATTCCCAGAGTCCGATGATGGACGATCCTCTGCACAAATCCCTCATTTAATTCCTCACAGAGAGCTGTTTCCACGCCTACGACTACCTCAATTCCCGCTTGCTCTAGTGTTTTAATCCCACCACCTGCCACCAGCGGATTTGGATCTACCATGCCCACAACTACCTTTTTCACTCCAGCAGCCACCAGCGCGGCGGCACAAGGGGGTGTTCTGCCATAATGATTGCACGGTTCCAAACTGACATAGATCGTCGCTCCAGCCGCCTTGTCTCCCGCTTCCCGCAATGCAAATACTTCCGCGTGCGGTTGTCCCACCCCAGGATGAAAACCTTCGCCGATAACTTCGTCATCTTTGACAATTACGGCTCCGACGAGGGGATTTGGCGCAGTTTTCCCCCAAGCTTGTTTGGCAAGCTCCACACAACGGCGGATCATCTGTCGATCGAATTCTGTAGACTTGATTAAATTGGACATATTAAATAAGAAATAGCGATCGGAGTTTGCTCGTCTAGATCGGATGCTTGCGATGCTCCTGCGGGAACGGCTATTGCTGACGCAAACGTGATCCTACCGCCAACGACTATCTGCCCATCCACCCCATCACTTCACTATCCCCGATCCGTTATCCTCTATTCACTAGTATAGTTTTTACTGATGATTCGATCGACTTAGTACCAGTGACAACTTATTGAGAAGCTGTTATTGTAAAGAAAGATTGCGTAATAAATCCTTCTGGTAATATAAAACTTATGCCAGGTTTCCCCCGTAAATTTTCCAAGCCCACTACAGTATTTTGTGACTTTGATGGCCCGATCGTCGATGTATCCGATCGATACTATAGTACCTATCATTTAGCCTTAACTGATACGGCTGAATTTTATAGCGGACGATCGACAAACCTATTCGACCAAATTCAGCTTAACATTCTGACCAAAACCGTGTTTTGGCAGATGAAACAAGATCGGATTGCAGATCGAGAAATAGCTCTTCAGTCTGGATTGGAAGGTGAAGAAATTGATTTTTTCCTTCAGCGGGTGACGGAGATTGTCAACTCCGCCGACTTACTAGATCGGGATAAGATTCAACCAGGAGTTACGTGGGCTTTAGGGCTACTTCGCGCTCAAGGCTGTAAGCTTGTATTGGTCACACTGCGCGATCGTGACGAAGCAATTCGGATTCTAGAGCAACATGCACTCAGACAGCTATTTACTGGAATTTACGGCACTGAGAATAGTCAAGCTGCATACCAAAATTATTCGCAATTGAAAACGAAACTCCTCGCCCAAGCAATGCGCGAACATCAAGTTTCTCAAGAGAACTGTGATAGTTGGATGATTGGGGATACTGAAGCCGATCTCCTCGCTGGAATAGCAATGGAGATTCCGACGATTGCCCTAACCTGTGGGATTCGCAGTAGGCGACAACTCAGTCAGTTTAAACCAACACTGATTAAAGATGATTTGCTCTGTGCAGCACATCACTTAGTTGGTATCAACTCACTTCAGGTTTGTGGATAAGAGTTAGGCTTTAGGTATTAGGCGTGAAGCTGCACCATGATAAATTCTACTGACATTGAATTAACATGGCATCACCGAAGGAATAGAAGCGATAGTTTTCATCGATCGCAATTTGATACAAATCTAGTAGTCTTTGCCGCCCAATTATGGCACTAACTAACATCATCAAACTCGATCCTGGCAGGTGGAAGTTGGTAATTAAGCCATCGACCACTTGCCACTGATAACCAGGATAGATAAATATATTGGTATCGCCACTGTATGGCTGCAATTTGCCCGTCTGAGCGGCGGTTTCCAGCACTCTGACTGCGGTAGTCCCGATCGCATATACTTTGCCGCCAGCAGCTTTTGTGGACTCGATCAGATCGATCGATTCCTGTGATATCTCTAGCCATTCGTGGTGCATCTGGTGAGTCGTGATATCCTCCACTTCGACGGGGCGAAAAGTGCCGACTCCCACATGGAGAGTGACATAGGTTTGATTGATGCCTTGAGCTAATAATCGATCGAGTAATTCGGGTGTAAAATGCAGTCCAGCCGTGGGTGCAGCCACCGCTCCAGGTACCTTTGCATAGACGGTTTGGTACTGATCGGGGGTCGATGTCCTACCATTGATATAGGGAGGTAACGGCATCTCGCCAAAGTCGGCGAGAATGGAAAGTAACGGGATATTGTCAGGTAGATCGAATTGTAATAATCTACCGCCAGTTTGCTCGTCTGTGCCGATAATTGTGGCGGTAAGTTGGGGGAGCTTGGCAAGAGTGTCGCGAGCGGGGAAAATAATTTGAGTACCAAGTTTGAGCTTCCGCCCTGGCTTGACTAGTGCTAGCCAGCAGTTGTGTGTTTGCTCAGAAATTAGCAAGATTTCTACAGCCGCACCTGTCGGCTTGAATCCATAAATCCGTGCTGGAATCACGCGAGTGTTATTGAATACGAGTAAATCTCCAGGATCTAAAAAATCACCGATCTCGTGAAAGTGGCGATGTTGATAGCCATCATTCGGT
>JANXVE010000163.1 GCA_025351825.1 Chamaesiphon sp. 341R_metabat_111
CTTACTATTCTAGCCAATCGACAACAATTCGAGCTGCCGATGCAATAACGTCATTACGCGCCTTGGCATCTTTCTCACCTTGAGTAGTGTAGATTGCAACGACAACGGGCGCACGGTGGGGCGGCCACAGCAAGCCAAGATCGTTGGCGGTACCGTAATCGCCAGTACCCGTCTTATCGCCGACTTGCCAGTCGGTAGGAACACCAGCGCGAATGCGTGCCGATCCAGTCGTATTACCCTGGAGCCAAACTCGTAATTGCAACTGGAGCTGTGGTTCTAGTGCGTCTCCATACGCGAGTCGTTGGAGACTAATTGCCATTGCATTTGGTGTCGATGTATCCCGCCTATCGCCTGGAATCGATGAATTAAGCGTAGTTTCCCAGCGATCGAGTTGAAATTGACTGTCGCCGATCGATCGCGCGAACGCAGTCACAGCCCCAGGCCCACCGAGGATCTTCATCAACAGATTTGAAGCGGTGTTGTCGCTGTACTGGATCGCAGCGGCACAGAGCGAGGCAACTGTCATGCCATCTTCAATGTGCTGTTTGGTAATGGGGGAATATGTCACCAGATCGCTCTGCTGATATTTGATGCGTTGATACATCAGCCCATCGATCTGTGTGCTGCGTTTCAGGATCGCAGATGCCAGAATTACTTTGAAAGTGCTGCACATGGGAAAATACTCATCAGCATGATAGCCCAATTGCTGGCCATTAGCTGTATTCAGTGCAAATACACCCAGACGACCCGCCAACGTCCGTTCGAGTTTGGCGAACTGTGCCTGAGCCGCAACAGCAGTATTTCCCTTGGTAGCCCATGATGTCCAAATAGTCGCGATCGGCACAGATACAGTAGCTAGCAATAATTTCCGGCGATTTCGAGAATAATTCATTATTTAGTTTATCGATCCCCGTTTTGCATACCAAGCGTGCATCAGCAAATTCTGGAAGAACAACACAGGCGCATCGAATCCTCCTGAAGCAATAATTGTGGCAACTTCTGACGGTGGTAGTACAGCAACATCGCGCTCGTAAGCGTTACTAATCTTGGCACGAACTGTTTCGATTGGCATCCCCGCAGATGCCATTATCCGCAGCCAAATATCCAGAACGGCTGCATAGGTGGACGCAGATCGATCGTAAGCGAGATCGGCATTAATCAAATACCCATCAGAGCGCAGTCTCACAGCAATCTGATGAAAAAAGTTGCACCGCTCCTCCGGTTGTAATAAGAAATGAGAGACAAACAGGCAAGTTGCGGCATCAAATGTATCCGTTCCAGGTAATGAATCGAGATAACCTTCGTGAAAAGTGCAACGGGAAGTGATGCCAAAATCTTCAACCTTCTGGCGACAAATATTCAGCATCGGTGCTGCTGGCTCTACCAATGTAAACCGCCATTGCGGAAATGTTTGGGCAAAATCGATTACTTCCGAACCAGTTCCGACACCAACACAGAGGATTTTGGCATCGCTGGGCAGTTCGGACAGGATCGTGCGGACGAGAAAATTCAGTGCATCGCGCAGCGGTGCAAACACAGCATTTCCTTTATCATAGGAAGCAGCCATTTCTTTACCGAACACAATTCCTGGGTCTTGTTGGCGAAGCCTTTCATCTGAAAAATTTGTCATGGTAGAATGCTAATAGGGGATTGCTTTAGTCTATGACTTGGAGAGTACGCAAGATGTTTCTTGATGATATTTCTGCCGTTGCGGAAGTTCATAAAAAAGTTTTTTCTAGGCAGCAGTACTCTCAAGAATGGATTGAGTGTAATTTTCAAGCCTTTCCACGTACTCAAATGTTTGTGGCAGAAGATGAAAACAGTAACGCTATTGTTGGCTATATCCAATGGATTCAAAAGAGTGGGTTTCGTCCAGAGGTAGTCTTAGAATTAGAGCAGATTGCAGTTGCACCAGAATATCAAGGGCGGGGTGTTGGTTCGTTGCTAATCCTCAGTTCTTTATCTGCGGTCAAGCAACACTTGGCAGCATGGAATCAAAAGCTCAAACATGTAATTGTAACAACAAGAGCCGATAATGCAGCCCAGAGGCTATACAGAAAAACTTTATCAGTGGAGATAGAAGCGACGATCGGAAATCTGTTTTCAGCAGATGAGGTCATCATGATTGTGAGAAATGTACAAGATTAGAGATATTCTAATTCAAGTTTGAGATCGCTCATTTCTAAAGAGATCTCAAATAGTTTCTATCCGAGACAGGCTCGTTTTAGCAACTAATTCCGATCGGCAGAAAGCTGTGCCACCATTTCAGCACGAGAGGAAACTTCCAGTTTCCGAAACATCCGCTTTAGAGCGTGCTTGACAGTATTTTCGGTAATCCACAGCTCAGTGCCAATCTCGGCATTCGTGCGTCCTAGTGCAACTAGTTCGACAATTTGCAATTCACGCGCTGTCAATAGCGCGGATTTGAGCGATGGGGGTGAAGATCTGGTTGTGGCTGCCCAGACCGACAAGTGCAAACAGATCCCACTCAAATCAGCTAGATGCTGCGAATCGAAAGCAGGCATCGACTTGTCGCGAGTGCAACCCACTGCACCTACCAGTTGACCGCGAACGACAATCGGCCCCGCCATCACATGCCAATGGTCGGGACGCGGGCAAATCATCTGCCACACCTTGGGTGATGTCACCAATCCTTCGTGTACGGGTGCGTGACGCTCGGTGAGATAACGGGCAATTGGATTACGCTCGATCGACATAGCAACCTTGAGAATCTTCTGAATGTTGGGATCTAGCTGGGAAATTTGGTCGAAGAAAAAAATACCCGATCGATTAGCGGTGAAGTGTTCGCCTAGTTTTGACGTAACATCTGTTTTTAAATCTCGTTCGTCATTCACCGAATCGATCGCGGTAAATAAAGGCTGTAAAGAGGCAACCATAGTGTCAGAAAGACTACCCGATCGAGGACTATGCACGATCGATTTCCACTTTTATTATAGACACATCAGCTTTATTCCTCTCAGCACTAGGAAATAGATTTATGATTGATTCACAGCACGTCATTGGTTTGGTCTTTTATCCCGGCATGACATCACTGGACATTATCGGGCCACAGCAGGTTTTTAGTGGGTTGCCTGGAGTAAAGATTCATCGGATCTGGAAGACGCTAGATCTAGTTAAAACCGACGATGGCATGATGGTGTTACCCGATACTACTTTTGATAATTGCCCCCGCTTGGATATTATCTGCATCGGTGGCGGCATCGGACAGGCGGCAGTAGAAGACGATCCAGAGCTGTTAGCATTTTTACGGAAACAAGGCGGCACCGCTAAATTTATCACTTCTGTCTGCGGCGGATCGCAGTTTCTGGCGAAGGCGGGACTGCTCGAAGGCTATCGAGCGGCTACTCATTGGGCAGCACGCCCCCAGCTCGCTGCATTGGGTGTGGAAGTTGGCACCGATCGGGTGGTCATAGATCGCAATCGGATTACGGGCGGTGGCGTGACGGCAGGCATCGATTTTGGGCTGACGCTTGCTAGTATCCTCTATGGCGAAGAAGTTGCCAAGATTACTCAACTATTAATCGAATACAATCCTGCACCGCCGTTTGATACCGGATCGCCGGAAAAAGCGGGGGCAGAGTTAGTTGAGAAGGCAATGTTATTTATGCAGGGAATGATGCCCACTCCAGTTGAAGCAAACCAGGGGGATTTATTGTTATGTGGAGCTTTTTTAGTAATTGACTGTTCTAAAAGCTCTACACGATCGTCTCAAATTTATATTTAAAAATAATCTCGATCGCAATGATAGATCTTCATCCCGAACAAACTAAATTATCTGGACGCTGGATTAAAAAAGGATTTCTGGCGATCGCCGTACTATTTAACTTCTGCCTAATTGCTCAACTATTAACAGTTGGATTGGCAGTTTTCGACGATCCTACTTGGTGGAATATTCATATTCTACTGGTACGCGGATATGGTGGTTTAGTTGTTTTACTGCTAGCAGGGCTGTTCGTTCATCCATTCTCTCAAAAAATTAAGATGCTGACATTCAGTTTAGCAATCCTCCTCACGCTGCAATTCATCACGGGGCACTTAAATCAGCTCTTACATTTAGGGTTTCTCCACCCACTACTCGGCTTTTCATTATTTACATCCTCAACCACGTTGGTTCATAAATCTTGGCATGAGGTCTTCGATCGATCGGATGCTGTTACTAATTAATCAATTAAATTGTCTAGATTATGGACTTTTCAAAACCACCCTCAACTCACGCTTATAATCAGGAAGATGTTCGAGAAATTCTGAATATGGCAATTGCAGATAGTTCTACTTTAGATGCAGATCTGTCTCATCCACAGTTGCTAGAAATCTCTCAAGAACTCAATATCTCGCCTGAATCGTTGGCGTAGCCTACCGGAGGTAATCGAGCTTGCCAAAAGCCAGTGGCTCAGTCAGCAGCAAGTAATTAGAAAACATCAAGAGTTCGATCTATATCGTCGATCGAAACTGCAAGACCGAGTTGGCAAATATGCCATTGTTAATGCCTGTCTGATTCCATTAAACTTCTGCACTGGTTTTAGTGTTCCTTGGTCGCTATATGTATTAACTTCCTGGGGAATCGTGCGGGGAGTGGCTGCATGGCGGGTCTTGTTTCAGCATCAGGGCTATGCTTACGACCGCGCTTTTCAGAAATGGGAATACCAACAAAAGACCTAAAAGTATTTAGTTTGCCATCCTAACCAACCGGACAAAATAACGTCAGAGGAATACTATGCCCATCCAATCTAGACCCGAAATAACAATTATCGAGCTAATTGCACCATTAGTCATAGCTTTAATTTTTATCACCCTCTGCTCTTTATTTAGAGAGCCGAACCGTCAAAATTTTAGTGCCCTGTTGATTGCCGGAGCTGGAGCAGCCTATTTCAATGGTGGTTTACTGGGCTGGGAACTTGCCTTCTGTAATGTGATGACTGGTGTTGCTTACTTTGGACTAAAGGATTATCGATTCATCGGGATCGGCTGGCTACTGCACACCGCATGGGATACAGTCCATCACTTATACGGCACCCCCATCGTGCCATTCGCGCCACTGTCGTCGTTTGGCTGTGCCATTTGCGATCCAGTTTTGGCGTTGTGGTATTTCCGAGGCGCACCTTCAATCTTTACCTGGTTCGGTAGGACACAAAAAACTTAAAGCAGCGATCTTCATCTTTCAAAAAGCGATCGATAGTTGAAAGCCGCACGTTTAATAATGCCTGCACCAAGCTTTTGTCTGAGGATCGATCGAAAACTAGCCGATAATCTTGTAAGTGAGCAACATCAATGAGAATTTTTGTAATTGGGGCAACAGGAGCGACAGGACAGCAGATCGTCGAGCGAGGCTTAAATCAGGGACACGACATAACTGCGCTCGTTCGCAATCCCGACAAGTTGGCAATGCAACACGAATCTATCCATGTTGTGAAAGGCGATATTTTAGATCGCGGCTCATTAGCTGCGGTGCAGCAGCAAGATGCAGTTATCAGCTCCTTGGGCACGAGAAAGATCGGTCTCGAACCAGTGACGCTACTTTCGGAGGGCACAAAAAACTTAGTGCGGGTAATGGAGCAGCACGGTGTCAAGCGATTGATTTGCATTACTGGACTGGGTGCAGGGGATAGTAAAGGTCATGGCGGTTTCGTCTATGACAGGCTGATTTTGCCATCGATCTTGCGACGGATCTATGACGACAAAGACCGTCAGGAAGCCGAAATTCGCCAGAGCAATCTCGATTGGACGATCGTGCGTCCGGCAGCATTAACCGACGCTCCTGCCCAAGGGGATTACCGCGTGATGACCGATCTAACTGGGGTGACAGCCGGAAAAATCTCGCGCTCGGATGTGGCGGATTTTGTCCTTGGGCAACTCACCGACGATCGCTATCTATATCAAACACCACTGATTTCTGACTAATGTTCGCTCAAAAATCTAGTCAATCCCATCGGATCGATCGGTAGACTGTTAAATATATTACAGATATCTACGGTGCTTGGAAATCTGTCTGGGTGTCATTCCAGTGAAGTTTTTGCAGTGCCAAGTCAGATCGCTCTGTTTGACGATCGATTCATGCCAACGACCGCCATGATTTTGGACTAAAAGCAGGGGTTGTGGGGAGGGAAAACAAAGCCAATGCGCTAACAGAGGATCGAGACTTTGTTCGCCAATGCGATCGGGTGGAGCTTGATAATGCTCGACTAAGGTTCCCTGCCAGCCGAGCTGCTGACTGGATAGAACTTCAAGTTCATCTATATTATCTAATTGTGGATGTACGATACTTTTTCCCATTGCAAGATTTTATCTACTTCAAAAAATCGATTTAATTTACGGACTTTTCTACTTAGGAATGAGGATTTAGTAAAACCCAGAATTACGACATCTACAATATTGCAGGGCAGTTTCATTTTGGTGAGAAATTACAAATCGCCAGAATCTGATAAAAATTCGTCAGATTCTGCAACAAATTATTCGCAGGCGATTGCTATAATATCAATAGCCAGTGGGAGTCCACATCCAAAATAGGAGTTTCGTGTGGATAGTCAACTTAGCACAGTAGGATGTCTATTTTAGCCACACATGCAGTTACTGTAAATCTCACTCTGACGGCAAATATTCTTAATGCCAAATTAATGCCAAACAATAAATTAGCGGACAAAAATACTGGTGGTAAATATATTGCCAAGAGTGAGCTTGAAAGATTATCTAGTGTGTTCGGCAAGCTAACTAAAGATGCTCAGATAACCAAAGCTTTACCAGTAAATGACCCCGACGATGATAGTCCAGTACTCACAATGTCTTCAATCGGGCAATTAGGTCGATTTGCCAACCAACTTTTCCAATATGCTTTTTTAAGGATTTGTGCTGAAACAAGTGGTGCGCGAGTGGAGTGTCCAGTGTGGATCGGTCAAACTTTATTTGGACATCAAGATGCGCCGATTTCTAAGCGATTACCTCCGGCGATCGAGCTAAAAGATCGGGATGTAGAGCAGAGTTTATTTGATGTGGTTCCAGCTTTTATCCCCTATATCGAAAAACTTGCAGATGCGAAGAGTTTGCGGGTAGGTTCAGACGCACTCAATACTGGTCTTACTAATGTCGATCTGTGGGGGTTCTTTCAATTACACACTCGCTACTTTAAACCTCATCAGCAATACTTTCGATCGCTATTTCAACCTGTAGACGATCTGAAATTAGTTTTAGATGATGGTTTAAAGCTGCTCCGATCTAAGGGCAAAACAATCGTTGGTATTCATCTGCGCCGCAGTGATTATCTAACAGAACCACGAGCAGGCTTCACCTTAGTATTTCCGACTAAATGGTATTGTGAGTGGCTCGAAGGAATCTGGGCTGAGTTAACAGATCCAGTTCTGTTGCTATGTAGTGATGATTTAGACAGTATTCTTGATGATTTTGCCAAATTTTCACCCGTGACTACCCGCGACTTCAAAATTCAGTTGCCAGTCGGTATGGAGGACTTGGATTTTTACATTGATTTTTTTATGCTGAGTCAATGCGACGTAGTTTGTAGTAGCAACAGTAATTTTAGTTTTGTTGCCTGTATGCTCAATCAGCAAGCACAGCTATTTGTCCGTCCCCACTGGGATTTTTCATCCCGATTTATTAGCTTCGATCCTTGGGATAGCGATCCAGTTCTATATATTGGCAAACCACCAAAATTCTTAAAAAGTTTATCTGATATTATCCGCACTACTTATACCACTCAAGGAATTTGGGGAATGCTCAAATCTGTGTTTATATATTTTCCGACTAGTGTGATTAAAGGGTGGCTACTCCGAGCCTATCTACGCTACAAAATTAACGGCATCATCGGCGCAATTGGTTACTTTTGAGAGTCTTTAATTAATTTTTTCTAGAGAATTGGGTTTTATGATTCATAGTTTTTTATGTATCGTCAACTTGGCACCGAAAAACGTCTATTTCGGTCATACGCGCAGACCAGTACATTTCACGCTGGCGGCAGATATTAATCGAACTCAACACACAGCGATGCAATTTCTCAACTAGGGGCAAACGCAGGATCGATCGAATTTCTTGTAAACATTCTGACCTACAAAATACCGGAAGCCGTGCATGACTCATTTTGGCATCATCTGTCCCGCCCTCACTGGGCATCTCAATCCCATGACAACATTAGGACACGAGCTGCAACGGCGCGGTCATCGCGTTACCCTCTTTGGCATTCTCGACGCTCGACCTCAAACCCTTGCTGCCGGACTGGAATTTTGGGCGATTGGTGAAGCCGAATTTCCCGCTGGCGCGTCAGCAGCAGCTAATACCAAATTGGGTGAGTTGAGTGGTATAGCTGCTTTTAAACAAATCGTGACGATGTTTCAGCGATCGACAACCATGCTTCTAGATGAAGCTCCACAGGCAGTCTCCGCCGCAGGGGTTGAGGTGTTACTGGTAGATCAAACTTCGTCTGGTGGTAGTACGGTAGCAGATGTTCTGAATCTGCCATACATTACCGTGTGTTGTGCGTTGATGCTCGATCTCGAATTCGGTATTCCGCCGTTTAATACAACTTGGGCTTATAGCCCTGCTTGGTGGGCAAAACTTCGCAACCGCTTCAGCTATCAGTTACTAGCGCGTCTGGCTCGACCCATTCTCAAAACAGTAGCCGATCGTCGCCGACAATGGAACTTGCCCCCATATATTTATCCCAACGATCCTAATTCTAAACTGGCTCAAATTTGCCAACAGCCTCCTGAATTTGAATTTCCTCGACAGCAATTGCCCCCATCGTTCCATTTCACTGGGCCTTATTTTCGTTCTGCTAGTCGCGAACCTGCTGATTTCCCGTTTGAAAAGCTGACCGGACAGCCCCTAATTTATGCCTCAATGGGAACTCTCCAAAACCAACTCAGCGGAGTATTTGAAAAGATTGCCCAGGCATGTGTGGGATTAGATGCTCAATTAGTAATTGCGTTAGGTGGCGGCAGTAATCCAGCATCCCTGCCAAATTTACCTGGTTCTCCCCTCATTGTGGGTTATGCGCCGCAGTTAGAACTACTGCAAAGAGCCACTCTGACCATTACTCACGCGGGTATGAATACTGCTTTGGAATCTTTAAGTAATGGGGTGCCGATGGTCGCAATTCCGATCGCCAACGACCAGCCAGGGGTAGCCGCGCGGATCGCATGGACGGGTACTGGAGAGTTAATCACCCTTGGCAAGTTGACTAGTTCCAGACTACGGGTAGCGATAAAGAAAGTATTAACGGAAGATTCTTATAAACAGAACGCAGTCAGGCTACAAGCAGCGATTCGCCGTGCTGGGGGAGTGAGTCGAGCAGCCGATATTGTGGAGCAGGTGGCACAGACAGGTCAGCCAGTATTTGCTCAAACGTAAGATACTTGAGCAAATACTGGCCACACAGGGGGAAAATAGAAACTTAAATAGCGACGTTTAAGAATCACTGCGGTCTTAGCCTAGTGGAGATGTCAATCATATAATTTCAAAAAACTACAATCGTGAAAAAAGCTCTAGCTTCAGTACTAATCGGTGCTATTTCAGTTCTATCATTCCAAATATTATCGATGCAAATCGCTTCCGGTAAACCACGTTTAAAGCAAGTGAGTCAAGGTCAAAAAGAGGTAACTCGGTGACAACAACAGATGAAGGTCATAAAAGTTCAGCGAGAAATAATTAGACAAGGTATCTAAAATAATTTTACTCAAGAGTGAATATGCTGCAATCACTTCATCTATCTGCCCTCATTTCTGGTTGTTTAGCTGCTTTAGGGTGGGGACTCACAGGCACATTTGTTAAACTGCTACCAAATTTCACTACATTGGAAGTGCTATGGCTGCGATCGGTCGTTGCTTTTCTCGTTACAGCACCAATTCTGGCGATCGATCGTCCGCTGAGAACCCAGTTTCTAACGCTAATTCGGACACCAATTGGGCTTAGTTTATCTAGTTTAATGGTATGTTACTACTCATTTGCAGTCCGAGCGTTTCAACTAGCTCCCGTCAGCGATGTTGTCTTGGTAGTCGGACTTTCTCCATCGATCGGACTAGTAGTGAAAGCAGTTATGCACAAGCCAGTATCTGTACGGGAGGGAGTTGGAGCTGTCACGGCTTTTTTAGGGCTGATCCTGTTTGTCTGGCCTAAATTTGGGGTTTTTTGTATAAACCCTCGAAAAGGGGGATTCTGGAAATTAATGAGACGGAGCCTGGGTTAGCTGCTCAACGATTGCATCGAGATCGATCGAGTCAGCAAACTTGCGAAACTCATAGCGACCATATAAATTG
>JANXVE010000173.1 GCA_025351825.1 Chamaesiphon sp. 341R_metabat_111
TGATTTCGTCTTTACTGATGGTTAGTTTTTGGGGTGCTTGCTTCAATGCTTTGCTGTCCGTTCGATCTCTTAATCAGACTCTAACGTCATAACTACCGTTTATCCTCAAATCTTCCTAATTTTTTAAACCTGAGTAGTTACATCTCTAGAGTGTTTTAATTTTTACCCGATGCTTATAAAGCCAATCAATAGGCTTGTTTATGCAAGAGTAGCAGAAACAAGAATAAGTTTTGTAACAGATCGAATTAACAGAGCAAATATTCCATTCAATATAGCAGGGATATCATATCTCCCACAAATCAGCTTTGCAGCAGATGAATTTAATGTAAATATCAATCTTGTAAAGGAATGTGGAGATGGAAATAATTTAAACTTCAAATTCAAATTTGATGGTGAATTATTAACATCAGATAAATCAGGCAATAAAGATATTTTAATAGAAGAATTAGAAAATATTATTTTTCAATCTTTTACTTGCCAAAATCCTTTTCTGAAAACTTGTCAAGCCCCAGGAGATTTCTTTCCATACCATTTTTCATTTTATCAGAATTTAAAATTTACCGTTCAAACAACTAAGAATAATTCTAAAGTATTAATATGTAATTATTAGCTTATTAATCATCTGAGTCGATACCTTTATCTATTCTATATTCCTCGATCGAACAGTAGCTACCGCAACATAAATGTAAATTTTCATCATGTTTATCGTGTATTTTGATGTTGCAGCCCCGAAATTTGTCACGATCGAGAGAGGAAAACCATGTTGCTGCTAATCGGTAACTCGAACCAATGAGTATTGCCAGTATCAATCCAACGACGGGTCAACAACTGCAAATTTTTCCAACTTTCGCCGATGATGTCCTCAGAGCCAAAATTGTAGAGTCAGAGCGGGTGTTTCAGGAATATCGCCACACCTCCTGGACACAGCGGAGTCAATGGCTCCATCAGGCTGCTAGCCTCCTGCGGGACGATCGACAGTCCTTAGAGTGGGCAAAACTCATGACCCTGGAAATGGGCAAACCGATCGAACAGGCGATCTCCGAAATCCAAAAGTGTGCTTGGGTTTGTGACTATTATGCCGATCGTGGGGCGGAATTTTTAGCCCCCAAAATAATTGCCACCGATGCCAGTCAATCTCGGATCGAGTACCAACCCCTCGGCACAATTTTAGCCGTGATGCCGTGGAATTTCCCCTTTTGGCAGGTGTTTCGCTTTGCAGCTCCCACCCTGATGGCGGGGAATGTGGCTCTACTCAAACACGCTTCTAATGTCCCCCAGTGTGCGCTGGCGATTGAAGATATTCTCCTTCAGGCGGGATTTCCCCTAGGCGTATTTCAAACGCTATTAATTTCCGCAGATCGAGTCGAATCCGTCATCAGATCGCCCCAAGTTAAAGCCGCCACCCTCACGGGCAGCGAACCCGCTGGAGCCAGTTTAGCCCAGGCAGCAGGGGCAGTCCTGAAAAAAACCGTGCTAGAGCTGGGCGGTAGCGATCCATTTATCGTGACGACGAGTGCGGATCTCGATGAAGCAGTAGCCGTCGGGGTAAAGGCACGACTGCTAAATAACGGGCAATCCTGCATTGCTGCCAAACGATTCATCGTGCTAAATGCGATCGCCCCTGCTTTTACTGCTAAATTTGTGGAGGCATTCAGCCAGCTTCAAATTGGCGACCCATTACAGAGCGCGATCGATATTGGCCCCCTGGCAACTCTAGCGGGTTTAGAGCAGATCGATCGACAAGTACGAGATTCGATCGCAGGTGGAGCAGAATGTCTAATTGGCGGCAAGCCTTGGTCTGGATTACCAGGCTTTTTTTATGAACCGACCATTCTCAAGAATATTCCCCCGACTTGTGCCACCTACCGCGATGAATTTTTTGGCCCTGTGGCGTTGCTATTTACAGTACCCGATCTCGATGCCGCGATCGCACTGGCGAATGACAGTCCCTTTGGTTTGGGCGCGAGTGCCTGGACGCAGGATTTAGTAGAACAAGACCGCTTGATTCGCGAATTAGAATCGGGTTCGGTGTTTATTAATGGCATGGTCAAATCCGATCCCCGTCTGCCATTTGGCGGGATTAAGCGATCGGGTTACGGTCGGGAACTGGGACGAATGGGCATTCGAGAATTTGTCAATATCAAAACTATTTGGATCAAATGAGCCTATGAATACGGCAGAATTATTGGTGCGATGTCTAGAAAACGAAGGCGTGAAGTATATTTTCGGACTCCCAGGCGAAGAAAATCTCCACATCCTCGAAGCACTCAAGGGTTCTACGATTCAATTTGTGACCTGTCGGCACGAACAGGGAGCCGCTTTTATGGCCGATGTCTATGGGCGATTGACCGGACAGGCGGGGGTCTGTCTGTCCACCTTGGGGCCAGGGGCAACCAACCTAATGACGGGTGTAGCCGATGCCAATCTGGATGGGGCACCGCTAATTGCGATTACTGGACAGGTGAGTACCGATCGAATGCACATCTTATCCCATCAGTATCTCGACTTAGTAGCGATGTTTGCACCGATTACCAAATGGAGCAAGCAAATCGTCCAGCCCAATAGTACCGCCGAAATCGTCCGCAAAGCCTTCCACGTCGCCCAGTCGGAAACCCCTGGCGCAGTGCATATCGACGTACCAGAAAATGTCGCAGCGATGCCTGCAACTGTGAAACCCCTGCATAAAAATGGAGCGAGTCGCGTCTATGCCGCCTTTGCCAGCCTCGATCGCGCTGCCGCAGCCATTTCCCAAGCCCAGAACCCGATCGTCTTAGTCGGTAATGGTGCGATCCGCTCCCACGCTAGTACTGCGCTCACAGAGCTGGCTACTCAACTGAATTTGCCCGTTGTCAATACCTTCATGGGTAAGGGGGTGATTCCTTATACCCATCCCTCAGCTCTGTGGGCTGTGGGTTTGCAACAGCGGGACTATATTAGCTGTGGATTCGATCGCACTGACTTGGTAATTGCGGTGGGCTACGATCTGATTGAATATTCACCAAAAAAATGGAATCCTGCGGGTGAAATTCCGATCGTCCATATTGCCGAAGTCTCAGCAGAAATCGACAGTAGTTATATTCCCCAGGTTGAGGTGGTGGGCGACATTGCCGACTCGCTCCAGGAGATTCTCCAACGGTGTCAAAAGTTGTCAAATGCTAAATCTAAGCCCGAACCCTACGCTCTATCCCTCCGTGAGGAGATTCGGGCAGATTACGAGCAATACGCCCAGGATAAAGGCTTTCCGATTCGACCCCAAAAACTCATCTACGATCTGCGGCAGGTTTTAGGCGATGACGATATTCTGATTTCGGATGTGGGTGCCCATAAAATGTGGATCGCCCGTCACTATCACTGTGTCAAACCGAATACCTGCCTGATTTCCAACGGTTTTGCAGCGATGGGAATTGCGATTCCAGGCGCGATCGCGGCTAAATTAGTTTATCCCGATCGTCAGGTCATTGCTGCGACGGGGGATGGGGGTTTCATGATGAATATGCAGGAGCTAGAAACTGCGCTGCGCCTGAATACTCCTTTTGTAACGCTGATTTTTAATGATGGGGGCTATGGGCTGATTGAATGGAAGCAAATGCAGCAATTTGGGGTGTCTTCGTTCGTTAAGTTTGGCAATCCCGACTTTGTGAAGTTGGCTGAAAGTATGGGACTGAAGGGATATCGGATTACTGAGACTGCGGAGCTGATTCCCACGCTGCAAGAGGCTCTGGCTCAAGATGTTCCGACGATAATTGACTGCCCAGTTGATTATCGGGAGAATGTTCTGTTTAGCCAAAAATCTAAGGCTTTGGACTGTCTAATTGCGGAGGATTTAGACTCACCACCAGCTTAAAGTCAATTTTTCACTATTTTCAGTCGATCGACAGATCCCAATATTGGATGGCTCTTG
Organism: Chamaesiphon sp. 341R_metabat_111; assembly: GCA_025351825.1. Lineage (GTDB taxonomy): Bacteria > Cyanobacteriota > Cyanobacteriia > Cyanobacteriales > Chamaesiphonaceae > Chamaesiphon. Next base: position 3,902 of record JANXVE010000173.1, read on the forward strand.
CGATCTACTTTCGCATAGACGATCGATCTACAATATGTAAAAATTAGAAGAAATGAAGAAATAAGGCTAAAGATATTATGTCTTCTTCCTCAGTCTCTCGCTCTCCTCGCGATAGTAGTATGAATATCCGTCTCAACCGTCAGCAAAGGGATACACTCGATCGAGCCGCGAGTTGTCTGGGCAAAAATCGGTCTGATTTTGTCTTGGAAGTAGCTTGTCGGGAAGCAGAGCATGTGTTGTTAGACCAAGCTTATATTGCTGTTAGTGAAGAGACGTTTGCCAATTTTTGTCAAATGCTGGATTCACCGCCAGAGCCTTCAGAGGGCTTACGAAAACTGATGCAGGTAAAAGCACCTTGGGCATAGCACCATCGCCATTGCAGCCACCTATGCCCTTAACAGTAAATCATCTAGTCACAGATTTCGACTGTGGTGTTGATTCGCTCAATGAATGGCTGAGTAAACGAGCGTGGAAAAATCACACGATCGATGTATCGCGAACATTTGTAGTCACCGATGGTGACATCGTGGTTGGTTATTATTGCCTCAGCAGCGCAGCAATTGACAGAATTGAAATGCCCAAAGCGCGACAGCGCAACATGCCAGATCCGATTCCCTCAGCACTAATCGGTCGGCTGGCTGTCGATTTACGGTATCAAGGACAGAAAATAGGCATGAGTTTGCTGCAAGATGCAATCTGTCGAATTGTTACCGCAGCACAAAGCGTTGGGATGGCTTATATTTTGGTTCATGCTTTGGATGATGGAGCAAAACGTTTTTATGAAAATAATGGTTTTATGGCAATTCCCGAACGACCGTTGACGCTATTCTTGCCCGTTGCTACTGCTGTTGCAGCCATCCAATCTCAAGAGCTTTAGTAAATACTTGGACGATCGGCAAGAAAGAATATGTTCCCAAAGCTGGAACTCGATGGGGAAGGGTGTCAATGATTTTCGTTGTTATAAATATATGGATAAGAAGGCTTACTTTAATATCAGTGATAAATTAGGACTTCCCCGAAGGTGTCCTCTAGTTGGATACTGTCAGCGGTGGAAATACACCGTTTATTTTAATAGTTATGGTAAAGATCGATGTGCTACAGATGGACAGGTTGACGAGCTGCTTAAAAAACATCATGAGTTACCTTTAGACTTTGATGAGAAAAAAGTAGCGTTTTGTGGCGACCCTACCATAAGCCATGACGATAATGAATCATTCTTCAGATCTAACGTATGCCCTGAGATTTCTCTCTTTAGCGAACATCGTCTTGGGAATATGCCTAAAGAGGCTATCTCATCTTGCTCATGGTCTAAATACGAAGAGTTTAGATTTATTGAATACCAACATTTTTCCGAATGCCTAGAATTTATACAAAAATCATATTTCGACATATCTAAAATAAAGAGTTTTAATACAATGAATAATTCAATCAATCAACATGGCTTAAATGATAATGTCGCGGGCGATAAAGTGATGGGAGACAAAATCACCATATCCATGCAATCTCAGCAGAATCTATCTTTGTTTGAAGTAACAAAGGAAATTATGCAACTTCTGCAACAACTTGAAAAAACAAACCCAAATGCAACCGAACTAGAAAAGGTAGCTCACGTTAACGATGAAACAGCTCTAAGTTTCAAGCGTCGGGCTGTTGGTGCATTAAGATCGGGTGGTGAAACTGCAATTGATGAATTCGTATTAGAAAATAAATATCTTAAAGTAGTGAAGGCAATTATCATCGGCTGGTCAAAACCGGACTAATGAGCAGTGATATTAACAAGAAAAAGCCATAATTGCGATCGAGCTTGATATTCGATCGACCTAATTATTTACAATCCAATTCAGGCAGTTTGCAAAGGGGAAAAGCCAGTTAATATTCGCTCGCGTTAGCCCAGATCGAGATACTATAGTTAACTAGTATAGTAATCACGGGTACCCTTAGCATCGATCGCTTCCCCAATTCGATCGAGTGCGTGAACGTAAGCCCCAGTCCGCATCGAAATTGACTTCTGTTGGGCGATCTCCCAAATCCGCTCGGTTTCCTTCACCATCTTTTGCTTTAAGCGATCGTTTACCTCTTCAACCGTCCAGTACAAACCACTGCGATTCTGTACCCATTCAAAATAACTAACTGTCACGCCACCCGCATTAATTAAAATATCTGGGAAAACATGAATCCCCTTTGCTTCTAAAATAGCATCGGCAGCCGCCGTAATCGGGCCATTTGCCGCTTCAAAAATGTACTTCGCCCGCACTGCGTTGGCGTTTTTCTCGGTAATTTGATTCTCCATTGCCGCAGGTACGAGGATGTCTACATCTAGTGTCAGCAGTTCCTCATTGGTAATGGTTTCATACTCCAAGATATTGCAAACCGTCCCTTTGCAATACGCGGCTTTGAGATTGCGCGTCGAGTGTTTAAACTGCTTGACACTATGAATATCCAGCCCACCTTTGGCATAGATCCCGCCCTGAGAATCGCTCACCGCAACAACTCGATAACCAGCTTGCCACAGCAACTCGGCAATTACTACACCCACATTGCCAAACCCTTGGACGGCAACGGTGGTGTTTTCCCGCACGGTTTGAAATTTAGACATCAGGGTTTCGATTGCAAAGAATGTACCCATACCTGTCGCGGTGTCCCGTCCCAAACTACCGCCCATCGTCAGGGGTTTGCCTGTAATCGCGGCGGGGACAATTTTGCGGTGAATGGTATTGTAGCGATCTGACATCCAACCCATAATCATCGAGTTGGTTTGCACGTCTGGGGCGGGAATATCTACGTCGGGGCCGATAAAATCGGCGATCTCATTGATATAGCTTCGACTCAGCCGTTCTAGCTCTAATTTAGAGAGTTGTTTGGGATCGATCGTAATCCCGCCTTTGGCACCCCCAAACGGTAAATCTAGTGCCGCACATTTGAACGTCATCCAGAAGGCGAGGGATTTGACTTCATCGAGAGTAACGCTGGGATGATAGCGGATGCCGCCCTTGGTAGGGCCTCTGGTGTCATCGTAGCGGACTCGATAGCCCTGAAAAACTTGTAAAGAGCCATTGTCCATCCGCACGGGGATGGAAACTTGCAAGCTAGATTTAGGGAATTTGAGGCGTTCGACGGCATCTTCAGAAATAGAGATGTGATGGAGGGCTGCATCTAGCCGTTGACTGGCTTCTGCGAATAAAGATTCTGTCATAGTTGTAGAGCGAACTTTGTTGCCATTCGAGTTGTCATCATCCGTCCATTAAAGCCAATTTCAAACCAGCTCGTGCAAGCCTGCCTAATCACACACAAGTTCCTCATACTTTCATTCTACATTGAAGAATGAGCAGCTCAAGAGGTTATGAAATTATGCGATTGACTCCCCAAATCATCTGGCAAAATCTCTCCCCTTCAGACACGATTGAAGCCAAGATTCGCAAACATATTACCAAGTTAGAAAAATTCTCAGATCGCCTCAGCGATTGTCGAGTAGTCATCGCAGTACCCCATCGCCACCATCATCAAGGGAATATTTGCCACGTCCAAATCAATTTAACCGTTCCTGGTGGCGAGTTAGCTGTCAATCGTCAGCCGCCAGCACAGCAGGTACATGAAGATCTCCATGTTGCCATTGGCGATGCGTTTGAGAGTGCCGAAAGCCAACTCAAGGAGTATGCACGACAACGACGCGGCGAGATTAAGACACATATAGGAGGTGAGAGTGATGGCGATTGAGACTCGATTCCGCAATCGCACTGAAGCAGGGAAATTATTAGCCAGCCAACTCACCCAATATGCCAATCGCCCTGATGTCCTCGTGCTTGGAATTCCTCACGGCGGCGTAACAGTAGCCTTTGAGGTGGCAAGGGTACTCAATGTGCCCTGGGATATTTGTTTAGTGCGGAAACTGGGCGTGCCTGGAAATCCAGAACTAGCAATCGGGGCGGTTGCCGCAGACGGATTTGAGGTTTTGAATGAAGATCTGCTCGATTGGTTGCGGATTTCTGGACATACGATCGCGGAAGTCGCCGATCTCGAACTTCAAGAATTACAACACCACGATCTCATCTATCGGGGCGATCGATCGTCGCTAGATATCCGCGACCGAATTGTCATTTTGGTAGATGATGGGTTGTCAACGGGTGCGATGATGCGAGCGGCGATTGGAATGCTCAAACCCCAGCACCCGCAGCAAATAATTATTGCCGTTCCCGTTGCACCCCTGGACACTTGCAATGAGTTAAGAACTGAAGTCGATCGGGTAGTATGTTTAAACACTCCCGCACAGTTTGGTGGGATCGGTTTGTGGTATGAGGACTTTACTCAAACTACCGATGAGCAAGTGTGTGAATTGCTCATCGGTAGTAGCTCAACCAGCTTAAAACGATCCAACTAACCGTCACAGTCTATTCAGTTGCAAATTGTATCATTATCTAGTTAGATTAAACGGTAGGACACTAACAACAGACACATCATTGCTAGCCGCCGTCGAACAAACAAGATTGAGGGTATCGAAGAATACCGAAGCAAAACGAAAGTCACAATTCGGTCAATTTTTCACACCCGCAAGAACGGCTCAGTTTATGGCTAGCTTGTTTACATCAAAAGGCAGCGATGACTGTCGTTTACTTGATGCTGGGGCAGGTATTGGTTCGCTTACAAGCGCATTTCTCGAACGATGTATTGTTGCCGAATTGAGTTTTAGCAAGATCGAAGTAACTGCATTTGAATTAGACAATCTTATTCATCCAGAATTAAACGATTCTCTTGCGAGTTACACAAACAGAATTTCGATTACTTATAAAATATTCGATGGCGATTTTATCGAGCAAGCTGTCAATAAGATAGACTTCGATCGTGCCTGTGGGTTCACTCATGCAATTCTGAATCCTCCATACCAAAAAATCAACAGTAAATCCCGTCATCGCCCATTGCTTCGACAAGCGGGGATTGAAACAGTAAATCTCTACTCCGCTTTTGTAGCCTTGGCTCTGACAATGATGGCTCCAAGCGGTCAAATTGTGGCAATTCTGCCAAGGAGCTTCTGCAATGGGCCGTATTACCGTCCATTTCGCGATTTCATCATAGAACGTGCGGCGATTCAACACATACATCTATTTGACTCGCGTAGACAGGCATTCAAGGACGATGATGTGTTGCAAGAAAACATCATCCTGCTGCTTGAGTCTGATACCCCGCAAGGTAACGTAACAGTGACGACATCGACCGATTGCAATTTCACCGATTTAGTAACACATACGCATCCATTTCACCGGATCGTTTTTCCCTCTGATTCCGAGCGGTTCATCCATGTGCCGACTTCGCCAGAGTATAGCCAAATCGAGCTGGCAACTGCGATTTGCTATTCTTTAGAAGATATTGGAATTAAAGTATCGACAGGGCCAGTTGTCGATTTTCGATTGAAATCTCATCTTCGTAAAATGTCCGAACCAGGTACTGTTCCTCTGTTATACCCCGCACATTTTACTAATCAAAATATTGAATGGCCGAAACCGAATATTAAAAAGCCCAACGCCATCGATCGCAATGCTGAGACGGAAAAGTGGCTTTATCCAAATGGTTTCTATTGTCTGGTGCGTCGCTTTTCATCAAAGGAAGAAAAACGCCGAATCGTGGCAAATGTCGTGCAGCCAAGCACTTTTGGTGATGTGGAAATGTTGGGATTAGAAAATCATCTCAACGTCTATCACGAAAATAAACATGGATTACCGGAAGCTCTGGCACGGGGCTTGGCAGTCTATCTCAATACAACCAGCGTTGATGATAATTTCCGTCGTTCGAGTGGGCATACCCAAGTCAATGCTACCGATCTCAAGATGATGAAGTATCCGAGCCGAAAGGCGTTAATTGGATTGGGCGAATGGGCTATGCGTTGCGGAGAAATGACACAGACGACAATCGACGAGCAATTGACTAACTTGACCGCATGACAACCAACGAGCATAACCATATTGAAGAGGCATATCAAATCCTCATTTCGCTGGGATTGCCACGGGCACAGCATAACGAACGATCCGCACTATGCCTGTTAGCGTTGCTGAATCTTACTCCTGGCAAAACATGGGTACAGGCTGAAAATCCACTGATGGGTATCACCCCCATCATGGATTGGTCGCGGGAGCATTATGACAAGAAATATGCACCAAACACGCGCGAGACATTCAGAAGACAGACTATGCACCAGTTCGTAGATGCTGGAATTGCACTCTATAACCCCGATAAACCGAGTCGTCCGGTGAACAGTCCAAAGGCTGTTTATCAGATTGCACCCACCGTGCTGACCTTACTGTGTAGCTCTGGCTCTCCAGAATGGCACGATCGTCTTACTACTTATCTGTCCCAGAATCAGACCTTAGCAGCACAGTATGCGATGGAGCGCGAGCAAAATCGTGTTCCGATTCAGATTGCACTTGGGAAGGAAATTACCCTTAGTCCTGGCGAGCATAGCGATCTCATTCGTGCGATCGTGGAAGATTTTGCTCCTCGGTTTGCACCAGGTAGTGTGCTGGTCTACGCTGGTGACACTGGCGAAAAATGGGCTTACTTTGATGCAGTTTTATTGGCAGAGATGGGTGTGAATGTAGATTCACACGGTAAGATGCCTGATGTGGTGCTCCACTTTGTCGAGAGAAATTGGTTGCTACTGGTGGAGTCGGTGACTAGTCATGGGCCTGTCGATGGCAAGCGACATGCGGAGCTAGCAAAGTTGTTCGCTGGCTCAACGGCTGGACTGGTCTATGTGACAGCTTTCCCCAATCGAGGGATTATGAGTCGTTATCTGAGTGAAATTGCGTGGGAAACTGAAGTGTGGGTGGCAGATGCACCATCGCACCCGATCATTTCAATGGCGTGCGGTTTCTCGGCCCGTATAATGCGCCCTAACAAATCACTCGATGAACGTACCATTAGAGCGATCGGAGAATGATTTTTAAATTTATTCAATGAATTCCAAACTAATTCGGCGACCCCGATCGATACACCTCAAACTGTGTTGTTCATATTTACTCTAAATTTAAACTGTGAGGAACTCGTGAACTTCTCTACAAACTAAAATCGAATCGCTTGCCCAATCGATTCGATTTTTCACAAGAACCTCACAAGTTACTTATAGGCTGAAGGGGTGAGTAAAGAGCAGTATCGGCATGAAAAAGATAATTCTTCTTTCATTGATTGAAAATGCAAAAATCTCACATCTTTCTCGAACTCTATTTGTAGAGCGATCGCCATCGGCGATCGACAAGATCCAAAGCAAACAGGAATTAACATGTTTCACAAAATTTTGGTAGCAATAGATGGCTCAGATGATAGCCATGCTGTGTTTAAAACAGCACTCGATATTGCGAAGGTCGATCTAGCTAATCTATTAATCTTACATGTTTTATCTTTCGAGGAGCAGAATAGCGAATCGATCCCGATGTTTACAGGGTTGGAATATTTTCAAGCTGCGGACAGTCAAACCTTGGAAATAGATCGAAAACGGTGGCAGACTTACGAACAACAAAGCTTGGATCTATTAAAGTCGCTAGTCGATCGAGCAACTGCCGCAGGTACGATCGCTGAATTTCATCAAATTTCTGGCGGCCCCGGTCGCAAAATTTGTGAGTTTGCCGAGTCAGAGGAGGTCGATCTGATTGTAATGGGACGCAGAGGTCTATCTGGTGTGAATGAGTTTTTGGTGGGCAGTGTTAGCAATTATGTCCTTCATCGCGCTCCCTGCTCTGTGCTGATTGATAAAAAGCGATCGAGCTAACTGCGCTGTCCACTTCAAGATTAACTTTCCTTACTCCAGAGGCTAAGACATAAGCAACGACTAAATTTATTTGTCAGAGGACACTGCAAAGCGATTACTTACGGTAGAATCCATTAACAATCGTTTTGTCATAATTATTATTCCGATCCTAGTGAACGATCGCCGAGCGGGTTGGAGAGAGTGGCAGCAAGTAGTGTCGATTCCTAATATCTTGAGGGTTGACCGCGCCAATTGTCGAAGGATGCCGACCTAGCTCGATCGTTTCATGCAGATAACCTTTGCCCTGAAGCATTAGTGGCAATCCATTCCGTTGTAAAACGTCCTGAATGCGATCGAATGCCACGGGCAAATGATTGAAAGGGATGTCTGGGAACGCATGGTGAACGGCATGATAGTCTAGTCCTCCCATCAGCCAACCAACCCCAGGATAGGTGTCTAGATTGCGACAGGCGTAAAGTTGCGTCAGTCGATAGCAGTCAGTTTGTCCCCACATGCCATAGTGTTCCAATCGGTCGCGCATCTGGGCAACCGCCCCAATCGTCCGCTCCAGAATCAGCCAGAACAGCAGGTAGCGAACGATTTCACCGCGTTGACTAAAAAAGACCAGCAATCCACCTTGGATCGCGAGTATGCCCGTCAGATCGAGCCAAAGCTGCCTTCGCAACTGCGGCAGTACAGTTCTCAATTTCCAGCCCTGGATCGACGTTTTGAGAATCAGCCCGATGCCACCGAGCACAAACAGATCCAATAGCCCCTGATGGCGAACATACCAGCGCAGGATGGGATTTGCCCTCTGATACTCAGCTTGCGTCCACTGCACGCGCTCTGGGTCGCGCAGGTCGATTCCATTCCAGCGGTGATGTAAGCGATGTAGTAACGCATACGTGCCATAGGGCCAGCACATCGGCCAGGTAGTCAGACGGGGCAAAATTGTCTCAAACCACCACCAGCCCGTGAGGGTGCGGTGAACCGAATCGTGACTACAGATAATCCAGAACGCATAAAAGATGCCTGCGATTGCCGTAATTGCCATGAATGCAAACAGATTGTTGACTGACCAGGCTAGTGCCATTAAACCAATTACGATCGCGCCAATCGTCACAAACCGGAATAAGCCAACCAGAGGATCGACCTGACGTAAATCGGCGATTGCGGTATGCAGTTCTGTTGCAAGCGTGTCTGAATTCAAAATACTACTCATACCGTACCTTCTATCTGAACGCACTGCTACGGGGTAATTTAATCCGATCGATCGAAGCGCGGTCGATATTTATAAACTCTCCGCGAGACAATCTTACGATAAACGATCGACATGAGAAACTTGTGAGTAAGACTACAGCACCAGACGATCGATCGCTAATTATAGATTACTCAGATTATTTTAATTAAAGGAGAACTGTCCGATCGAACATAACTATGGATCGTCTTCTAAGTTATTTCCCTCACAAGTTTCTCACATCTTCAACTTAAAATTAGAAATACAAAACTCTCATAAGTTTCGCGTCAATTTGACAATACATAAATCAGCGTTAAATATCTATGGATAATACATTCGCTCTTCAGTCGTAATTTTAATAAAAGTTATTACATTAGCAGGAATCCGATTATGAATAAGATTGACATCAATAAATCTATCCCAGAAGAGCGGTGGCTGGAGTTTTTCGACCAGCTTGCCGATGGTAATCGCGGACGACATATATCAATAGAAATCCTGGGTGGGGAACTCGGTGACTTAGAACTGATTCAAAATGCACCGTTGATGGCGATGGTTTACGACCCACCTCAAAAGGGTAATAAATTGACAATCGAAACTGGTAAAGATGAAGTAACTTACGCTCATACCGTTGATGCCCCCAAAGAGGTATTAACTGGACAGGATGCCAACGGCATCATGCTAGCAGTGCAGATCCGCGACGCTACTGGAATACCAACCTTGATTAAGCTCCAACCTCATTAAGCTAAAGCGATCTAAATAAAACTCAACGATCGTGAGTATACCCTCGAATATAATTCGGGGATTTTAGCTACACGGCAGAATTGGAGTCGAAAGTTGATTTTTACCCAATCGAGAAATCACTCACCCCTACGCTGTAGTGGGCGATCGGTGGGGGCTATTTTTTCTCGAGATCGTGCCTCACATTTCATTCTTATGTAACTTGCTTGGTTCTGTATCTTAGCCTTTGGTATTTCATGGCTTGGTATGATATCAACAGTTTTAGCCTCGCGAGGCATTGCCCCATTTTACCGTCCTTACTCCCTGCTCCTTATAATCACAGTTTTGGGAAAAGTGAATCTCTCTCGCCGAGAAAGGGTTCGTGCGGGCTAACATCCTCGCATCACCCGCTCCGAGCGGTCACAATATACAACCGTGGCTCGTTCAATATCTTGAACCTTATCACTGTGTTATTGGTAACTGTACTTTCACAACGATTGAGGTTGAGATCGGATGGATTCATACCCTCACAAGATATTCACAGCTTAAACTTAGGATTGAGATGGCTATGGAGGAAGCATTCAAGTGAGTAATGAATTCAGAAAATCTTAGGTTTTGGAGTTTGCCAGCCGATCGAGTACTTCAGGAATTGCACTCATCAGCAAATGGTTTGAGCGAACGAGAAGCCCAATAACGTCTCGTTAAATACGGTGTAAATAATCGCGATGAGATCCTGAAGATTTACAATTCTCATCGCACAGACTACCCTAACGTACAAAATGGTGACAACGCGAGTTGGCAAGCTTTCCATTCGCCTTTGACTCCGACATTCATTCGATCGCATCGACCTTGATAGCGACCGTCAGGTTGAAAAAAGCGGCAATTTCGGCAGAAGATTGGTGTAGCGCACATATAATTTTTTATTTAAGCTAATCGTTCTAAATAAAGGTGTGAAGATTTACCAAAGGTTATCTAGCTGTCAAAAAATTTATATTAATTTTGACTTCACCCACGGTCATTGAACCAAATGGATATGAGGAAGTTGTGAGTGTTAACTTTTAAGAATTAAAATTTGCCACCAATGAGATACTAATTGCCAAATTGTCCCAGCAATACTAGCAAAGAAAATAGTTGTCGCTGCCGTCATTCCATAGCCAATGAGGATAAATAACCTATCAAACTCTAGCAGTCCGATCGCTCCAAATCCACTATTTCCCACTTGTTTTAAGATTACAGATAGTGGCAATGATCGATCGGTATATTCAACTAATAATTGAGTTAGGATTTGAGATAGCTTCATAAAACATATTTAACTCTCTAATAATCAACGTATATAGCCGATTTCTAGGTCTTGCCGATCGATCGGGCGAACTTTTCATGATATTACGATGTGTTGAAAAATTCAGCAGATCCACATTAAATAGCAGGATGGGCAGAAAGTTTCTGCTTTTACATAGGGAATATGCTGAATTTTTCAGTCTATCTACCCAGATCTGGGTGTATAGGTGGAAAGTTTCCGCCTAATAATTGTTATGCGGCTCCCTTACTCTAATGGATGACTGAGCCAGAGAATTAACCATAATTCATTAATAATGAAGTGAATCTACACAAGAAGATACATGTATGGCAATTGAAATTAGAATTCTTAACCACGGCGACGTGGATATTCTCAAAAATGTCGATCTAGATGTGTTCGATTTCCCGATCGATATCCCAAGAGCGATCGAGTTTCTCGGCGATCCTCGCCATCATTTAGGCGTTGCGATTGACGGCGATCTTGTCATCGGATTCGTATCAGCCATTCATTACGTTCATCCTGATAAGCCTTGTCCAGAACTGTGGATTAATGAAATTGGGGTCGCGGAAAACCATCAGCGGCAAGGTATCGGGAAGCAATTGATGAATGCGATATTTGCGGTGGGGCGGGAGTTAGATTGTGAGTCTGCTTGGGTGTTGACCGATCGCGGTAATACAGCGGCGATGAGCCTTTATGCAACTGTTGGCAATCCAGAACCACCAACTGACCATGTGATGTTCTCGTTCGATCTAGGACGATCGAATCCCTGAGAGTAGAGATCGAAATCGCATTGCTGTTAACAGTCCATAGGCGATCGCCGCATAACAACCGCGCTGCAACGGAACGTTGAAATATGGTCGGTTGAGATTCCAAGATTGTCTGCGTCCGGTGAGCGCGAACGATAATCGCTGAAATCAATTATCGTGGTTGATAGTCGCCAGAGATTCGATCTATGCCTGATTCGACCGAGGAGCGGGCTTTCCGCCAAAGAATATGCTTCAGATTGCCTGGTTTGCGCCAATTGCTAGGCTATCAACCATCGTGGTTGCGGGGAGATTTGCCCCAATTTGTCGTTCCTAGCTTTCCCGCCCAGCTCCCAGCTCCGCGCTGGGGATTGCGATCGTCGGTTATTCAGATAATGTGCTTACGGCTCGTTGGCGTAGTTTACCGTAGGTAATCGTTTGCCGCGCGTTATCATTATGATGCGCCGTTATGTTTTGCGAATGCGGAGGATTTTAAGTCTCGTGCAATGAGCGCGATTACCTACGGTAGGCTATTGCAGGGCAAACGCTCCGCTACCGCCAACGCATCGGAAGTTACGCCTGTAGAATGATTTGTCCTTAACACCGAAGCGATCGCTGAAATTGACATCACGGCGATGGATATGTTGGAGGAGTTATATGATGAATTAGCCGATCGAGGAATTACCTTTGCAATGGCAAGAGTCAAACAAGATCTCTACGCTCAACTAAAGCGATCGCCACTCCTCCAGAAAATTACTGAAGAGCGAATTTATCTCACTTTACATACAATGATTGTCGGTTTTAAATCTCGGCAGTAAATATTCAACTCGAACATCGATCGTTCGATCTAAATACCATTTATTTCCAAAATTGCCCTTACCTGGATTGAAATACACGAATTTCAATCCAGATTTTACACCACGCGCCCTACTCAGTGATGACGATCGATCTTCGGTATAGTCAAGGTATGCTTGAAACACTCTCCTCAGATGGATGTTCCTGAAATTCACACGGCAGCAAGTGCTCGAACTATGTCACTTTGAGCGATAATACCGATCGGGTGACGCTCGGCATCAACGACAGGTAAACGGTGAATTTTTTTGTCGTGCATGATTCTTGCAGCCACGGGGAGTAGAGTATCGGCAGCAACTGAAACAGTGTGAGCGGTCATTACTTCGCCAACTGTTTGTCCTATAACTTTGTGCAAATTTCGCTCGTATGTAGCCGGATTTTGAAAGTAAATCACACCACCTAAAAACATCATATATGGCGGATGTTCGACCCCATGTTCGCGCCACATTAAGTCTGAATCAGAAATTATGCCTACTAACTTACCCTCTTGATTTACTACTGGTAAACCACCAATTTTACGATCGATTAAAAGTTGGACTGCCTCCATGATAGGGGTCTCAGGAGTAACAGTTAAGACATCAGCAGTCATCCAATTAGCAACAGATTGTGACATAAATCACCTCATCATTATCGATATGTATTTTTGAATAATTAGTTTGAAGCTAGGATCGAACAGAACACACTGGAGTCTGTACTGTTTCGATCGGCGGCAAATCTAGAGCAGTGCCTTGAATCGTCAATACACTGCAAGGTGCATGATGCACCACATAATTGCTCGTGCTACCCATCAAAAACTCATTTAAACCTCTCAAACCGCGACGACCGATGATAATCAAATCGGCATTCCAACTTTTAGCAATTTCACAAATTACTTTACCTGGATCGCCGATATTTTGAGTGAATTCGGTGGGAATTCCTGCGGCAGTTGCTTCTGAGGTTAGAGACCGTAATTTCTCAATACCAGCTTGTTCCCTGATTTCTAACTGTTTGGTATATACTTGTATTGCTGATTCAGAGATGCCAATAAAAGTGTTGCCTGGATAAATATTGTCAACTATGGTCAGCACATGGACTAGCATTAATGCCGTTGGCGTAGCCTCTCCCTTGGAGAATTGATGAGTTTTTGCCAACACGAGCGATCGATCGAAGACGATGCGACTGGATTCAGTATCGTCAACTGCCACTAAGATTTTCTCAAACATAATTTATACTTCCACATTTTCCAATCTGGATTGGGCTGTTGTGATAGTCAAATTATGGATCGCAAAGTTGAGAAACTTGTGAGCATTCAGCCAGATTTAGGTAAGCTGAATCTCTGCTAATGTTTGAAGCATGTCTGCGGTGGCAAATGGCTTGGTAAGAAATGCGCTCACTTGTTGCGTATCGACCATTGTTGCTAAATTGAGATCGGAACCACTCATCACCACAATTTGAACTTGAGGGTCGATCTGTTGTAGAGCTAGAATTGTCGATCTAGTATCGAGATGGGGCATCATCATATCGATGAGGACGATGGCAATACTCCGATGGTTTTGAGCATAGAGATCCGTTGCTTCGATCCCATCGCTAGCTAGCATCACGCGGTAATTATATGTCTCTAGCGATACTTTAACAATTTCCCGAATGGCAATCTCATCATCGACAACTAATACCAAATGTCCCTTCCCGTCGTATAAATTTGCTGTGGCGGCTGAAGATTCGGCTTCTCTAACATAGAGCGCGGGCAAATAGACTTTAAAACAAGTACCGCGCCCGATCTGGCTCTCTACCTCGATCGCACCTCCATGCGCTTTGACGATACCCTGGACTGTGGATAGCCCCAATCCCGTTCCCGTCTCTTTGGTAGTAAAAAACGGCTCGAAGATCCGATCGAGTATTTCGCTAGTCATCCCTATGCCCGTATCCGCAATCGTAATCAGGATATAAGCTCCCACTGGTAACTGGATCTGGACAGAATCGGCATCGATAAGGATGTTTTCCGAACTCGCCGTCAGGCTACCGCCATTGGGCATGGCATCCCGCGCATTGACAAATAGATTCATCAGCACTTGATGAATTTGTGTCGCATCGACATTTACCAGCCACAGATCTTTATTAGCGTTGTCAACTTGAATTTCAATGGACTTAGGGAAAGTTTGTCTGGCGACACTAATCAGTTCGGTTAAAATATGCCGCGCTTGGATTGTCGTGTGTTCGCCATTCAGTCCCCGCGCAAAGGTGAGAATTTGCTTCACCAAACCGCTCCCGCGTTTAGAGCTTTCCACCAGCATGTTCAATAATCGGCGACTGCGATCGTCCAAATTGGGTAGCGTTATCGGTAAAAGCTGCGCTGCACCGACAATCGGCGTAAGCACATTATTCAAATCGTGAGCGATGCCACTGGCGAGGCTGCCCAAACTTTCCAACCGTTGAGCGCGGAGGAACTGTTGCTCTAAAGATTTTTTCTCGGTGATATCGGTATCGACACTCAGGATCGAGATCGGATTGCCCGCTTCATCGCGTACTAACGTCCACCGACTCTCGGCGATTACTTCCTTCCCACTTTTAGTTAGCTTGTGTAATTCACCTTGCCACGCGCCCTGTTGTCGCACTGTCTGAGCGGCGATCGGAAGTTCTGGTGAGACATCTGTATAAAACATTTCCATCGTCTTTTGCCCCACTGCTTCTGCGGCTGTCCATTCATAAATAGACTCGGCACCATTATTCCAGAATTGAACCCGACCATCCAAATCTCGCACGATAAT
>JANXVE010000151.1 GCA_025351825.1 Chamaesiphon sp. 341R_metabat_111
AATTGGACAGTTCAATCCTTGGGTGCTTCATGTCTGGAAGCCAGATTGGTAGTGTTATTTACGGACTGATTACCGTGATTCCACTACAACGAATCGCACAAATGTACATTTTTGGCGCGTTGGGCTATTTTAGCCAGTCTGGGGCGTTTTCAACCGCTCGATCGAAAGCCACTTGACCCGCGCCGAACAGGAAGTCATCTAGTCCCTTGTATTGGTCATCCCACTTAATCGATCGAGTCTCACAGCCAAATTCGCCAAATAACCGCGCCAATTTCTGACGTGCTCTTTGAACTCGCTTGACGGTTTGGGGATTATTATCCCGATCGAATGCGATATAGATAGTTCGACCATCAGTAGCAAGTGCTTGAAGGTCAGGAATTAGGCTTAATTGACTTCCTGAACCATCATCATTGTCAGATAAGGACTTATAACCAGAATCGATTCCCGGCAGTGAGATGACCACATAAGCTGCCATTAAACCTGCAAAGGCTTTCTTTTCGCCTTCAGTAATGATTACGGGGATTTCAGGATGGTCTAATATCCAGACCCAGAAATCATTACCTGACTTCTCAACACCATACCGAACCGCAATTGTAGCCCACAAAGCTTCGGGAACGTTGGGACAATAAGCGCGGGGTAATTCCCCAACAGCCCCTAGATATTTATCAGTGCTAACTTTGCCGTTACTCCAGTGAGCAGTGGGGTTGTCTGGTTTAAATCGGAAATAGTTAATTTCCGATCGATTGAATAGTCCATAGAACGGGGAGATATGCCAGCCGCCGCCCAATTTTCTGACTTTCTTGAGGGTGTTGTCATTGACTCGTCCGTTGTGCAGCCGCGTCACAGTCCAATTGAGACTTTCGAGGATGAACAGGACATCCTCGTTTTCGATCTCTTCCCCGCCCAGATATTTACTAGACCAACTGAGATCGACAGACCGGACATTCAGCCTCACTATTTCAGGATCGTGCTGGATGAATTCTTGTGCATGTTGATCGTCAAAGGTGTTCTTGAGATCCTGTCTGATGTTGTATGTCATGGTGATGCTCTCGCTGAATCACCGCAAACCTTTTTCCTAGTCCCCAATCTCTCGGTACAGGCTAGTTGGTCAGACTAGACTCTAGTGAGAGTTTGAATCGTACCCATCTTTGCGGGTACAATATCAATATATGCGATATATATTGACGTTTTCGGAAGTGAAGTTTCCGGCGACGCGAAGGTCGTTAGTTAATAATGGGCTGCTAATTAACCTCTCTCGCACAGCGCGGGAAGGAGGTTTTTTAGTTTTTGGACACTACTGTATTATGCCCGATTTCTACATTTTTTTTGCAGAAGTTAAGAAATCGATCATTTTGGACTGTTCCAGAACGTGAATATTAGCTCCGGCATAAACTCGTAACACATTGGTCAGACCGAAATCAACGAATAGATCTGGATCGTTGCTGGGATCTACCGTAGTTTTACTAGTCAAGACGATAGCTTTCGTGATCGGAGCGTTACGCTCTGTTCTACTTTCGCCCAATAAGTAATTCTTTTCCTTTTTCAAAGATAGTGTTGCTCTATTTAGAGCTTGACCCGATTTAACTAGATCGGCATATTTTTTAACTCTCGCCGTCTTCCCTTTTCTCGGAGTCACAGCAAAAAACTCTTGTTCTTCTTCTCGCCATTTAACACGCGATTCCCCTTTGGATCTAAGCGCAAAAGCAAAACATCTCCGGTCTGGCATTTTAACTAATAAATCGATAGTCCCCTCATTAGTTTTGACGCGGGGAGTAACTGTAATTCCCTCAATTTCTAGTAATTGTCTAATTACAGATACTAATCGATCGACTGGTTTTGAAAGTTCTATTGTGGCTAAAGTCGCCGCACCTCCAGCTAGTCCCAAGGGTGGTATAGTAGCAGCCCCAGCAAACATAGCAGTGCCAGCTCCGATAATTCCGGCATTGTAGCCAGCTTGTTCTTTCTCTACACTATCTAATGCTTCCCAGTTTTGTAGATATGGTTTTTCTCCGGTTTGAAATAAAGACTCAAGCCATGAGATGTAATTATTTACAATCATAAGATAGTCGAATAATTTTGCCTAAGTTCCTTCTCTATTTTAGACGCAATCTCTATTTATGCCTGTGAGCTACTCCAAGATCGGATCGATTCAATGATTCCGATCTTCAAGTTTCCGGTTTTGTTCGCTCTTATCTATTATTGACATCATTTCTAACAGTCCGTTCGCTGATTTTGGAAGAGAAAAAAGAATTAAGTCTTACAAGGCTTGAGATCTAGCTGATACAGAGATGCAGGCAAATTCATCAATGAAAGAATCCTTCTCTGAAGCTCGGACAGAGGCGTAATGAAAAAAGT
>JANXVE010000195.1 GCA_025351825.1 Chamaesiphon sp. 341R_metabat_111
ACCACAAAATAGTTCCTTGTGAAAGGGATCGAAAATCGCGCCTACTGCTGGTACACCGTTAATTAACAACCCGATCGAAGCAGCGGAAAATGGGTACTGATGGGCATAATTAGTCGTACCATCGAGGGGATCGATCGCCCATAGATACTCAGCATCCAGATCGCCAAATTGTCCTGACTCTTCGGCGAGGATCGAATGATCGGGAAAATGTCGCCGAATTACTTCGAGAATTACTGCCTCTGCTTGTTTATCAGCCTCTGTTACCAAGTCACCTGGACGACCTTTTTCTTCGATCGACTCTAGTTTGCCCCAGCAAGCTTGTAATACGGTTCCAGCAGCTAGAGCCGCTTCTATCGCTACTTCCAAATAAGTAGCTAGTCGTTCTGGTGTCAGTGTAATCGATCGGGATGAGTTCATCAGCTCGGGTTATGATACGGCAGCATGTACATTTTACAGCTCAATCTCTGCTTGTTCAGCCAATTGTTAGCTCAGGTTAGAATCGCCAGATGACAGATTTTTCGGTAAAATGCTAAGACAAGTAATCACTCAATCCTTAATTCGATCGCCATGAACCCAGCAGAAAAGAACGAACCCAGCGACAAGATGCTGGAAGCAATGAGACATTTTTCCGAAACTTATGCGAAAAATACTGATACTTACTTCTGTGTCGATCTCTCTGTTACCGCTGTAGTGATCAAAGGATTGGCCAAAAATAAAGAAGAACTTGGTTCACCCCTGTGCCCTTGTCGCCACTACGAAGACAAGGAAGCTGAAGTCAAAGCAGCTTTTTGGAATTGTCCCTGTGTCCCCATGCGCGAACGCAAGGAGTGCCATTGCATGTTGTTCTTGACTCCCGATAACGACTTTGCAGGTAAAATGCAAGATATCTCGATCGAAGAAGTCAAAGCTGTATAAATCGCAGCAACATTAACTAGCGTAGATTTTAGGGTACCCATTAAGGGCACCCCTACAGATAACTTGTGTAGGGGTGCCCTTAATGGGTACCCAAGGATTCTGGCTTTAGCAATAGTCTCTATGTATTCATCCAAGGTGTGCGAGAATATATCTAGGCGAGTACTTGCCAAATTCAACTATTTTCAGTCTCAAACCCATGTCCGCTAATGAATCCGTCAGTCTAAACCATCCTATTCCGATCGATCTCATCAAGTATGACGAGCGTGGTTTAGTTCCGGCGATCGTTCAAGACTACTTGGATGGTACGGTACTGATGATGGCATGGATGAATAGCGAATCACTCACGAAAACGATCGCTACAGGTGAAACCTGGTTTTGGAGCCGTTCCCGCCAGGAATTTTGGCACAAGGGCGCGACTAGCGGACACATTCAACACGTCAAAGATCTCCGCTACGACTGCGACAGTGACGCATTGCTCATCAGTGTCGAGCAAGTCGGCGATATTGCCTGTCACACTGGCGAACGAAGCTGCTTCCACCAACTCGATACCACCACCAAAGCCGCACCACCTGCGGACACCCTCTCAGACTTGTACCAGACTATCTGCGACAGACGCGACAATCCCCAAGCAGGCTCATATACCCAAAGTCTATTTGCAGGCGGCGATAACAAAATCCTCAAGAAAATCGGCGAAGAAGCCGTAGAAGTCGTCATGGCTTGCAAAGACAACCAACCCACCGAAATAGCCGGAGAGGTTGCCGATCTCTTCTACCATACCCTCGTCGCACTAGCTCACCACAAAGTCAGTATCCGCGATGTCTACAAAGAATTGCAAAAACGCCGCAAGTAATTCAATCAGTGGATAGATCTGTAGGTTGGGTTGAAGAATGTTGGCGGAGCCTCTCCGTCAGGAGATAACCCAACACACTCAACTAGGATCTAAGCATTGTTTCCCCTAAAGCCTAAAGCCCAAAAAATGTTGATAGAAATTTCTCAAAAAACTCGCCTAGCAGCTCAACATTTAGCCAGTCTTTCTAGTGACATAAAGAATCAAGCGATCGAATCAATTGCCCAATCCCTAGAAGCTCACACAGATGAAATCGTCGCCGCAAATTTCATCGACTGTCAAGCCGCCGATGGACAAATTGGATCGGCCTTGTATTCACGCCTAAAACTAGATGCAACTAAACTAAAAGGTGCAATTGTGGGCGTGCGCGATGTGGGTAAATTAGCCGATCCAGTCGGTCAAATTCAGATTCATCGAGAATTAGATGCTGGACTAGTTATGCAGCGTGTAAGCTGCCCTGTAGGTGTCTTAGGTGTGATTTTCGAGGCTCGTCCCGACGCAGTAATTCAGATCGCGAGCTTGGCAATCAAGTCAGGCAATGGCGTAATTTTAAAAGGTGGTAGTGAAGCGATTAATTCCTGTACTGTATTAGTTAAAGCAATTAAAGCTGGATTAGAAAAGTCGCAAGTTAGTCCCGACGTGATTCAAATATTGACCACTCGATCGGAAACTACCGAACTACTCAAATTAGATCGTTATGTCGATCTAATCATCCCCCGTGGTTCTAATGAATTTGTGAAATATGTTCAGGATAATACCCGCATTCCAGTATTGGGACATGCCGATGGTATTTGTCATTTATATATCGACAGCGAAGCAGATCTAGACAAAGCAGTTTCGATTACGATCGATTCCAAAACTCAGTATCCAGCCGCTTGCAATGCGATCGAAACTCTGCTGATTCATCAATCGATCGCACCTAAGTTTTTACCGCTAATTATCGATCGATTCCAAACACACAACGTTAAAGTTAAACTAGATGAAATCGGGCATCAATTATTGGGCGATAAGATTGAAAATATCGAAGTGGTGACAATGGATGATTGGTCAACAGAGTATAGCGATCTAATTATCTCAATCAAAATAGTTGCCGATCTTAATGAGGCAATTACCCACATCAATACCTATGGCTCACGTCACACAGACTGTATCGTTACCGAAGATATTACCACTGCAAAAATGTTTATCGATCGAGTCGATGCAGCCAACGTATTTCACAATTGTTCGACCCGATTTTCCGATGGTTTCAGATACGGCTTTGGAGCTGAAGTCGGTATCAGCACACAAAAAATGCCTCCCCGTGGGCCAGTAGGATTAGAGGGATTAGTTACTTATAAGTATCAAATTACTGGCGATGGGCATATCGTCAAAGATTATACTGGCGATAATTCTAAACCATTCACCCATCGAGATTTATAAGCGTTAACTTCGATTGAACTAGTGTTATCGCCCCGATCTTGCCTTTTCCCTTTTCTAAGCTACCGTGTATACACAAGTCGGTTGGAGATGATGCGTAGATCTATACCCCACCTCAGTCCTCCCCTTAGAAAGGGGAGGAGGCATGAGTCCCACTTTATTAAGGGGAAATTCATCCCATATTAAGTTGAATGCAGTCAACGATAGCCTAGCTCCTCCCCTTTCCAAGGGGAGGTTGGGTGGGGTATAGATCTACGCATCAACTCAAAAATATTAGGGATGAGGGTAAAATCTACGATCCTCACTAACCCATCTTGATTTTAAACAGCAAAAACTGTGTGATCTGACGCTTACTAAAATTGTTATCACTCACCAACAATAACGCTTGACTCCCATCCGGTAGCCGCGCACCTAGAGCCATCCCTTCCAGATTATCAATGTAGATATCCAACTGCTTGAGATCGAAAGCTAATTGCTTTTTGATGGGTTGAATCGTCGTATTACCCTTAAAGCTCTCCACTCTACTAGTATCGGTAGCACCGCCCATCGCCGCTTGAAACAGCTTCACACGGAAGCCTGTCAGCCCGAAGGAGCGTTCGAGAGTGAGGAAATGACCACTAGTATCAATTGCTTGAATTTCGGATAGTCCATGCTCAACCGCGCCCAATGGTGGCGGATCTAGTTGATACATGTGCTCACTAACGATCTCGGCTCTATTGCTGAGGAGATAATGCAACCAGCGATTTTTTGCACCTGGAATCTTCCCGTCTTGAGCTACCTTTGCGACTTCCTTGTCCTGCATCAAAGCTGATTCAGTCGCCGCAAATAGTCGCAGGGGTTCGCCACTAGCAGGAAGCGTACCGATGGGGCTGAGGGTGATACTCTCAAATGCTAAGTTATTTTGAAAGCCCCGTTTGCCCTCTGTATCGGGGAGATAGCGTTCGGGAATGGGCAAAGCTTGTTTGACTTGTCCAGTTTTAAGATCGAATTCATTTACAAATGGGAGCACTTTCTTGAGCCGATCTCCTTCACTGGAAATAAATACCGAAGATTGTGGAGTCAATGCGATTGCTTCGGTATCACTATCTCCTTTTGCATAAGTCTTTCCACTCGCATCTTTGAGCAGCGTCACATCGGTTATGTTTACCTGCTTGAACTTAACTTGTTGTGGATTTTTGGTATCTAGATCTAGTTTGAGCGTGTAGAATCTCGCTGGTGCTTTGTCACTGCGATCGTCCGAAATAGCATAATATAAATCTCGCTGTCGATCGTATGTCAGCCCTGATAGTCCACCGACGGGAGTATCCTTAACTTGAAAGTTCAGTGGAATCTGATATTCCCCAATATAATCGATCGATAGTTTATTAAAAATCCTGCTACTGGCTTCACTGCTAAGTTCGGGACTACAAGAAGTCAGGAAGACAGCAATGCCGAATAGACACAAGCAAGCTCCAAACGAAACAGTTCCAGCTAAAATCCAACCACCAACTTTCTTGCGCCCAGGCGACTGATTTCGATCTAGATTCATATCGATTTCGAGTAATAATGTCTACATAGCGATTAGTTTTATTGTAAGCTGATTGACAACAGAATGCGGATTACAACAGTTTTATTTTTAAAAACCACAGCTAATCCCAATTATCAATTAAATTTATGTCTATTTTAACCGTTCCAGCTAATATCAAATTTGACGCAGCCATCGATCTTACTCAAGTATTCTTGACACAGCTTAAAAAGAATGAATTAACCTCGGCACAAATTCTAGATTTTGTCTCAGCCCTAATCCAAACGTCTAACGGTGCTAGAGGATTTTTCGTCACTTATCTAACCGCACAAGATTCGATTTGTGACGAGCCTCAACCTGAAGTTATCGCCGCAATCGCCGCACATCCAGAGATCGCTGCTGATTTGCTAGTGAAGAATATTGCTATGTCTACCGCCCAACAACTCTATCATCAACGAAGGAATGACAGCGAAATGATGGCATCCTCTGCAACAGTTGCTGCCCGCACAACTAAAATGATCGAAGCCTTGAATCTACCGCAGATTCAAACTATGTGTCGGGAATTAGCCAGCACTATTCAGACTGGGAGTGGATCTTATACTGAGTTTTTGACCCGCTGGGGTTATGATGATGAACAGAAACAATCGATCGATCGAACAGTCTCACAGCTTATTGTCTAAACATTGATTTCAACCATGACTGTAAGAAACCCGACTTCTTGGAGAAGTCGGGTTTCTGTCTCCACAAAAGTAACACATCCTACAAAACGAAAAAAGAGGTCATCATTGACCTCTTTTCTCGTATATTCAACTATTAGTTAAAGTAGTCCAGTACTAGCACCTTGTTTACCAGTAGCTAGTTCAACTTTAATGATTTTGCCGCCCATTTTCATGATGCGTTGCTGCTCGCGAAACCAGCTATCGTAAGGTACTAATTTAGTAAAATAAGTATTTTGGAGTTCGCGCTGAGTGCGGATCCGAGTTTGACTGGGAACGCAGGCGGTGACTTTGAACATCCGCATATTAATGGTTCTCCTATTCTTATATTTAAAGGTAAGCTAGATCGATTTTCGCACTTTTCGGTCACTGTATTGATTATTAGCAATGAGTCATGGCGATCGAGCCGCAATAACCTAAACTGTATTAATAAATGACTAGATCCCAAATTGTGACGAAATTTTACTATTTAAAGATCGAAGTCTGGGAGTCAGAAGTTAATCCTAGACCTTCAAAACTCATCTGACACTAGGCTAGATAAGCTGTTGAAGAGCTAACATTCACATCCGACTTCCCAGACTCTGCTTCATCTACATCTCAATCGGTGATTAAACCAGTTGACTAGCCTAAACCAGAACAGATGTAGTCTAAGTAAACGCCCATTTCTTTACCAGCATCAGCACCAACTAAACTAGCTGTAACTTCTTTGATGGCTTGGATTGCTTGAACGGTAGCAGCAACAGGAACTCCCAGGGAGTTATAAGTTTCTTTCAAACCGTTGAGGACGCGCTCATCCAAGATGGATGGATCGCCAGCTAGCATTGCGTAGGTAGAATAACGGAGGTAGTAGTCCAAGTCACGAATGCAAGCTGCATAGCGACGAGTGGTGTACATATTTCCACCTGGACGGGTGATATCCGAGTACAACAAGGATTTGGCTACAGCTTCTTTGACGATAGTTGCAGCGTTTGCGGAGATGGTGCCAGCCGCACGAACGCGGAGTTCGCCAGTACCGAAGTAGGCTTTGAGCTTGTCTAACGCATTGGAGTCAAGGTATTTACCTTGAACGTCGGATGAGTTGATGACTGAAGTAATTGCGTCTTGCATTATTCTAAATTCCCGATCTAGTCTTTAGTTGCTAATTTCAAAATTTGTAACCGAGTTGAAGTATTAAACTAGGTTTAAAACTAGCTCATTGCGCCGATTAAGTAGTCAAAGTAAGCACCAGCTTCAGCAGCGTCTTCACCAGACATCATCGCGGAAGCAGCGTCTTTCATTGCACGAACGCCACCAGCAACAGCGTCGATTGGAGTTCCTAAAGATCTGTACATTTCACGTACGCCAACTACACCGATTTCTTCGATCGGAGTAACATCACCAGCAACTACACCGTAAGTGATCAAACGGAGGTAGTAGTCTAAGTCGCGCAAGCAAGTTGCAGTCATTTCTTCGCCGTAAGCGTTTCCACCTGGAGAAACAACATCAGGGCGTTGTTGGAACAGTTTGTCGCCTGCACCTTTAACTAAACGCTCGCGAGAGTCAGTTAGGGTTTGAGCGATCCGAAGACGGCGTTCGCCAGAAGCTACGAAGCCTTTGATTCTATCTAATTCGCCTGGGCTGAGGTAGCGAGCTTCAGCATCTGCATTGACGATCGCTTTGGTGACGATACTCATTGTGGGTTACTCCAAAAAAATTTGTTACCAGACTTACATTTGGCTACAAGCCTTTGGGTCTGAGGTTGATTGCGGACTCCTATATCATATATAAGTTGACCGCAAATTAGGTGCCTTCCGCAATTATTTTGCGACATTATGAGTAGTTTCTGAGTAAACTCGTAATAGTTTGTAACGATCGAATAAGTAGTCGATCGTCGATCATTAATAGTGAATAGCGAAATGTAGATAGTAGTACTATGGGGTAGACATTATCCACCATCTAGATTTCAGCCGATTTCTATCTAGTAGACAGTAATAGCCGTTCAAGAAAATAGACCTAATTATGACCAACATTCCTTTCTTGATTCTGGATGTGTTTGCGACTGGGAAGTATACGGGGAATCAGTTGGCAGTGTGTCTGGATGCAGGGGATTTGACAAATGTGCAGATGCAGCAGATTGCACGGGAGATAAATTTCTCGGAGACGACATTTGTTACTAGCTCTGAGCCTGTTGATGGGGGCTACAATACCCGCATTTTTACGCCGACAACAGAATTACCATTTGCCGGACATCCGACACTAGGAACAGCGTTTGCGATTCAACAGGAGATTATTCGGGACAATGTGGAGCGGGTTAATCTCAATTATCAAGTCGGACAAATTCCGGTGGATCTGAATTATCTCAACGGCGAGGTAGATATTCTGTGGATGCACCAACAGCAACCAAAATTTTATGATGCTGTCGATGTAGAGCTGTTAGCTGCCGTGATTGGGGTAAGTCCTACAGATATCGATGCGCGTTACCCGATCGAACCCATCTCAACTGGTTTACCGTTTATCATCATCCCGCTCAAAACGTTAGCGGCGGTGAGTCAGGCAAAATTAAATCTAGACTTGTATACTAGAACTGTAGCCAATCTACCTGCCCAAGCTATCCTCGTATTCTGCCCCGAAACGATCGACCCAACTCGTCAGATCCACGTCCGCGTCTTTACCGAATGTTTCGGTATCCCCGAAGATCCCGCCACAGGTAGCGCGAATGGCTGTCTTGCCGCCTATCTCGCCAAATATAAATACTTCGGTAGCCCAAACATCGACATCACCGTCGAACAAGGCATCGAAATGGGCAGATCGTCACTCCTCTACCTCCAAGCCAACTATACACCCAACAACTGCCCCGTCAGCATCGGCGGCAAAGTCATCAACATCGCCAAAGGTGAATTTATTTTGTAAAAATTCACGAGACTCAGGATCGTAAAATTACTTAGAACCTTTGCAGTGGGCAGTGCCCACCCTAAAACCTCATCCCTAAAGCCTAAAGCCCAAAGCCTAAAGCCTAATTTCCCCCTTTCCGAAATCTGAGAATTACGTTAAATTTAATTAAGATATGTTTTCAAACATTTTAAACAAAGTATAAGACAAGCTGAATTATTTATTCTTAACCGATTCCTGTCACCTCATTACCAAGGGCAAACAATTTTATGAAGTTTTCGTGGAAACTAGCAGCACTGTGGACGATTCCCGTTGTGGTAATCGGTTTCTTTGTGTGGCAAGGGGCATTCACACCCGTCACCGCTGAAGTTGGTCAAAATACAGCAAGTACTCGGATGACCTACGGTCGGTTCCTAGAGTATCTCGATGCAAATCGCGTCAAGACAGTTGACCTGTATGATGGTGGTAGAACTGCGATCGTCGAAGCGATCGATCCAGAACTCGAAAATCGGATGCAGCGTCTGCGCGTCGATTTACCTGTAAACTCGCCTGAATTGATTGCTAAATTGAGAGATTCAAATATCTCCTTTGACAGTCACCCAATTCGGAACGATGGTGCAGTCTGGGGTTTCCTCGGTAACTTAGTATTCCCCGCATTGTTAATCAGCGGCTTGTTCTTACTATTCCGTCGTTCCAACAACATGCCTGGTGGCCCTGGACAAGCGATGAACTTTGGTAAATCCAAAGCGAAGTTCCAAATGGATGCCAAAACTGGTGTGATGTTTGATGACGTTGCCGGAATTGCTGAAGCGAAAGAAGAACTCCAAGAAGTTGTCACGTTCCTCAAGCAGCCCGAACGCTTCACCGCTGTCGGTGCGAAGATTCCTAAAGGTGTCTTGCTAGTTGGCCCTCCAGGTACTGGTAAAACCCTACTGGCAAAAGCAATTGCTGGTGAAGCTGGCGTACCATTCTTTAGTATCTCTGGTTCTGAATTTGTTGAAATGTTTGTCGGTGTGGGTGCGTCCCGTGTCCGCGACTTGTTCAAAAAAGCTAAAGAAAACGCTCCTTGTATCATCTTCATCGATGAAATTGATGCAGTTGGTCGTCAACGTGGTGCTGGTATTGGTGGTGGTAACGACGAACGCGAACAAACCCTGAACCAAATGCTCACCGAGATGGATGGGTTTGAAGGTAACACTGGCATCATCATCATTGCGGCTACTAACCGCCCTGACGTACTAGATTCCGCGCTACTACGCCCAGGTCGGTTCGATCGACAAGTACAGGTAGATCCACCTGATGTAGCCGGACGGATTGAAATTCTCAACGTCCACGCTCGTAACAAGAAACTCGGTGAAGGCGTTTCCCTCGAAGCAATTGCCCGTCGCACACCTGGATTCAGTGGTGCTGACTTGGCTAACTTGCTCAACGAAGCAGCAATCATGACCGCCCGTCGTCGCAAAGATGCGATTACCAACCTCGAAATCGATGATGCAGTCGATCGAGTTGTTGCAGGGATGGAAGGCACACCGCTAGTAGATGGTAAGAGCAAACGCCTGATTGCCTACCATGAAGTTGGACACGCGATCGTTGCAACTCTCATCCCAGCTCACGATCCACTCCAAAAAGTCACCTTGATTCCCCGTGGACAAGCTGCTGGTTTGACCTGGTTCACACCTTCAGAAGACCAATCTCTGATCTCCCGTACCCAACTCCGCGCTCGGATTTCCGGTGCATTAGGTGGACGTGCTGCTGAGGAAATCGTCTTTGGTGACTCCGAAGTCACAACTGGTGCTGGTGGAGACTTACAACAAGTCACTTCGATGGCGCGTCAAATGGTTACACGGTTTGGGATGTCCAAACTCGGTCCATTGTCCTTGGAAAGCCAATCTGGGGAAGTATTCCTCGGTGGTAACTGGGGTGCGCGTTCTGAGTACTCCGATGAAGTAGCTGCTCAAATCGACCAAGAAGTGCGGGTGATTGTGAACAAGTGCCATGAAGAAGCATTGCAAATCATGCGTGACAATCGGACAGTGATCGATCGGTTGGTAGATATCCTGATTGAAAAAGAAACCATTGATGGCGATGAGTTCCGTCAAATCGTTGCTGAATACACAGTTGTACCTGAGAAGCCTCAGTTTGCACCAATGCTGTAAACGCAATTAATGGTAATTTAATTTAGAAAAGCCCTGTTGGTGTTGAACTAACAGGGCTTTTATGTATTTTCAAATCTTACGCCAGTAAAAGAGTATTTGTAATTATCGTAGATCTAAGGGTACCCATTAAGGGCACCCCTACAAGTTATCTGTAGGGGTGCCCTTAGTGGGTACTCTAGATCTAAGCCTATCAATAGTATTTATAAATTGGTGCCAGATTTGAGTAATTACTTTTAGATATCTCTTTTCCCTTTATCTCTCAATCGTTGGGCAATTTCTTCTTCCGTCAAAGCGGCGGGGTTGAGTCGATTATAAGTAGCTGATTCTTCTAATCGATCGAGATCGCGATTTCCTGGGAGGAGCTGCTCGGCTGGAGGATCCTCATAGCGTAAATTAGCCCTCGGTTCTAATTCGTACCAACCATACCAATTTCTCGCCACCAACCAAACTACCGACAGCAGTGCGGCAATACTTAGCATCACGCCCCGCGAACCCAACAGGAAACTATAGACAGGTAAAATCGCGCCTAAAATTGTGCAAATAACTGCCACTAGCGAAACCCGCCAATTGCTGCGTCCTAAGCCCCAAACCAAACATAATAAACCAATGGAAATGCCACTCCAGACATAGAGTGGATCTGCCAGACGGCTAAAATAAGCCAAGCCAAACATGCTAGCTAAAAACAACAATCCAGCAATGGCGATATTTTGCAACTGCATTGGCATCGACAAACATAGCAGTAACAACCACCACAGCAAAATCACTGGTGCCAGTAGCAATAACAGCGGTAATTTACCTGTCTGCGCGACAACAGGTGGCGTGACTGAAACACCAAAGGGTTTTTGCACAGAGGCATTGCGATTGAATGCCCAGCTAAAGACTTGTCTGTCTCCATTTTTGCTGATTTTTGTCGGTATGGCACCATCGATCGCATTCAGTCTCGGCACCTTGGTAGAGATAGCCATCCGAAAATTTGAGAGCGAGCCATCCTTGGCACTGTAGACCCACTGGGGTGAACCTTGGACTCGATAGGTGACGCGGAGCTTGCTGGCACTGCCAGGGGCGATTTTGATGGGGAAGCGATAGTCGCCTGGGTTAGTTCGATTCAGCTTTTTGCCATCTTGCTCGACTCCAAAGTTTTGGAGCAGCGCGTAACCTTTAGGCGGCGCAATCTGAAACACAAATTTATCTGTCGTTTTAACTGAATTGGTAACTTGATAGTCACCGCTAAAATCAATCAGATGATTGTTGCCTTCGCCAGCATTGATTCGAGCTGGAGCGATCGAAATCAGCAGATTTGAACCGCTAACTGAGGACTGACGAGCAACTTCTTTTTTGTCTTCGACTTTGACTAGTTTGCCATCGAGCTGAGTGGTGTAAATATATGGTTCTAGACTGGTATAAGTGACTTGGGGTGAAGACTGCTGAATGAATTCACTCGTAGCTGGCAAAGTTTTTTTGGTGACTCGCGCTTGCTCCCAGTTGTGCTGACGGGCGGCGAGGGTAGAACAGATGCCAAATCCTAGTAACAGCAGCAGTGCAATCAATAATAATTGCTGCAATCCTCTAATTAATCGATCGGATTGAATTGCCCAATCGCCAATCGCAACATTACTCACGGATATATTTCGCAAAGAGAAATTATATAAAGCTAATGCCGCAGTCAAACCAATCGCCAACACCACAAAAATCGCGATCGAAAGTGGTAATTGACTGGTAACTCGATCGAGATATTGGGGCTGAGTAAAGTCTGCTAATCCTGTCTGGGCAACCATCCTAGACTGTAAAATCCAGCTTAAACGAATAGTCTCAATCATAGATAAATTATTGTGCTAAGTTTGCTCGTTCACAACTGTGTAATAACTACCAAAGTTTTTGACTGTTTCCGCATACGCATCCAAATCTGCCAGAGCTGATGCGAGTTGACGGCAATTATCGACATCAGTTTCGATGTCGATAAAAAATAAATAATCGCCTAATGAACGCTTGCTCGGACGAGATTCAATCCGGCTCAAATTCATTCCCCGATTGGCAAAGAAGCCCAAAGCCGTCATCAATCCGCCAGGTGCATTCTCACTCAAACTAAACGCGATCGAGGTACAATTTCCCGTAATTGATGGTTGTAAACTCAGCACCCAAAATTTAGTTTGATTGTCGGCATAATCATTAATTGGCTGCACCAAAACGGGCAGATCGTATAATTTTGCCGCTCGAACTGAAGAAATTGCCGCTGCGTGAGGTAGGGTTGCTAATGTCGTCAAGGCGGCTGTGGTGGAATTTGTCGAAACCCGTTCAGCTTGAGGTAAATGCTGCTGGAGCCACTCGCGACACTGGCTCAGAGCTTGAGGATGAGAGTAGACTAGCTCAATTCGATCGAGGTCAGTGGCGATCGAAATTAAGGCATGATCGATCGATAGTACCATCGCCTGATGAATTTGCAGCGGTGCATCTAATTGCCAGATTGTATCGGCAGTCATCGTCACACTACCTTCGATCGAGTTTTCGGCTGGCACTATTCCCAGTGCTGCTTCCCCACTAGCCACAGCTTGGAGCGTTCGAGCGATATTGGCATAGGGCTGTAAGCAAAAGTCTGTGCCAGAGAGTGCTGTTGACCCATAAGCCAAGGCTGCGGCTTCGCTATAAGTACCTGTTGGCCCCAAATGGGCAATCTTTAGCATTCAAATCGAGATGATTGGACTGATGGACTAATTGGCGCAAAGCACCAATCTTAGTTATTTTGCCGATAGTTCTCGGTCGTAGATGCGATAAAATTTGAGATAGATACATTTTATAACAGCTATCTAGCAACTAATTAAAACTTATTTTTTCGCTAAGTTTCAAATATTTAAGTCAAGATCGACCCTGAACCGATCTAGTAGTAATTCGCCACAGCAATCCCATCGCAGCCTCCTGTCGCTAAATATGCAAATCGTTAAATTTACAGCAGATCGATCGGTTGATATCCCTGTACCGCAGCATTCGATCCCGATTCAGCACTATCTTCGCCAGCCCCATCGCTTAGTCAAATCTCTAGTCGATCCAGATCGAATCAAACAGATCGCTGATGATGAGTTTTGTCTGACGATGCGGACTTTAAGCTTTTTTGGATTTGAGCTTCAGCCGACGGTATATTTGCGAGTTTGGGCAGAAGCTGATGGGACAGTTCAAATCGTTTCGACTAATTGTGAAATTCGCGGCATTGATTATATCAACGAACGTTTTAGTCTAGAACTTGTCGGTAAATTGTCACCCCATCAAAAGCAAGGTCAAACCTATTTATCTGGACGTGCAGATTTGGAAGTTCAAGTTGTACTTCCCCCACCATTGAGCTTCACTCCCAAGGCGATTGTAGAAGCCGCTGGCAATAGTTTGCTCAAAAGTATTTTGAGTGCTTTTAAACAACGGTTGATGCACCAATTATTAGCTGACTATACCCTCTGGGCAAGTACAGGAGTCGAGAGTGAATATGCTCAAATTCCCTACCTAAAGTCCAAAGCCTAATTCCTAACCTGACAGGGACTAAAAGATTGACGGTGTTCGGGGGTAATGCCGTGTTGCTCGATCGCCATCAGATGTCGAGCGGTACCATATCCTTTATGATGAGCAAGATGATACAGCGGATAAAGACTATCTAGCTCAATCATCAATCGATCGCGCCAAACTTTTGCTAAGATACTTGCAGCAGCAATCGAGATCGATCGATCTTCGCCTTTGACCAGAGTTTGCTGAAGAATATCTAAATTTGGGACTGGTTTATTGCCATCAATTAAACATAATTCGGGAGTAATCTCCAAGCCAGTTATAGCTCGGTGCATCGCTACTAAAGTTGCCTGGAGAATATTTAGTTTGTCAATTTCTGCGACGGTTGCGATGCCAATATTATAAGCGGTTGCAATCTCTTGAATTTGCGGTACCAATAATTCGCGCCGACGAGCTGAGAGTTTTTTACTATCTTTGATTCCCCATTCCTGACAGTCAATCAGCGCACTTTTGGGTAAGATTACTGCTGCTGTGACTACTACGCCAAATAATGCGCCCCGCCCTACTTCATCAACACCAGCGATAAGATCTTCTGTGCAGGTAAATTCGTAGCTAGTCATCAAATGGTGGCCATAGCTAGCGTATACACAAGTCTGTTAGAGATGATGCGTAGATCTTTACCCCACCCTAACCCTCCCCTTTTCAAGGGGAGGGGACAAGAGTTGCACTTTTCACGGGGAAATTCATCCCATACTAAGTTGAATGTAGTCAACAATAACCTAGCTCCTCCCCTTTCCAAGGGGAGGTTGGGTGGGGTATGGATCTACGCATCGTCTCTGAGACACTTGTGTATACACGGCAGGATGGCCATAGCAGAGCTAGGAATAAGCGGATGGAGATCGGTACTCAACTACTTACTAATCGACAACTGCTGAAGATCGACGTTTGCGTCGCCGATTTTCGGGTAGTTCCTCTGGTTCATCAACAATTGGTGTCAGTACCTCCACTGGCTCAATGTTGTCAATCTCCACAACGTCAGCAACAATTG
>JANXVE010000196.1 GCA_025351825.1 Chamaesiphon sp. 341R_metabat_111
CCGATCGGATCTGGTGACTGGGTAAAAATGTTGGTACTAGATGGGGTAATCGAGCGCAATCGAGAACTGAGTCTAGTTGGTGCTGGCGTTAGTAACCAACCCAATCGGCTGGCACCCCGATTTGATGTCGTTAGCAACCCAGAATTTTTGCGTGAGGGTTCGGCGATATTTGATACGCTCAATCCCGATCGAATTGTACTCGGTAGCAATAGTCAAAAAGCGATCGATCTGATGCTCAAGCTCTATGCCCCAATTATCAACAGGCAATGTGCCGATCCTGATGCTGCCAAACTACCCGCAGTTACAGTTCTCGCCACAGACTTGGGTTCGGCGGAGATGATCAAGTACGCCGCCAATGCTTTCCTCGCCACGAAAATCAGCTTTATCAATGAGATTGCCAATATCTGTGAACGAGTCGGTGCTGATGTCACCCAGGTATCTAAGGGGATTGGTTTAGACTCGCGGATTGGGAATAAATTCTTGAATGCGGGGATCGGTTGGGGTGGATCTTGCTTTCCCAAAGATTTGGCTGCACTAATCAATACCGGATCTGATTATGGCTATGATGCTCAACTGCTCAAAGCAGCCGTGAGCGTCAATCAAAATCAACGTACTCTAGTGATTCAAAAGCTCCAAAGCTCACTCAAAATCCTCAAGGGCAAAACTATCGGTTTACTGGGATTAACTTTCAAGCCTGATACTGACGATCTGCGAGATGCTCCAGCACTAGATATCATCTCAATCTTGATCGAGCTTGGTGCCAAAGTCAAAGCATATGACCCGATTATTTCACCTCAAGCGGCAACACATACCCATTTACCAAATGTGAATTTAGTTGACAGTCCAGAACTACTTGCCGAAGATAGCGATGCGATCGTGTTGATGACAGAATGGCTGGAGTTTCAGCAGCTTGACTATCAGGAATTGGCCAAATTAATGCGTTCACCGTTGATGATTGACTGTCGCAATTTCTTGTCAGCAACAGAGCTAACTGCGGCTGGTTTTCAACATATTGGAATTGGATGTTAGATCGATCGTTTCACCCTTGCACAATTAGATAATTGGTAGGTTGGGTTGACGAAGGAAACCCAACAAACACCCAATCACCCTAGAAATGTTAGGTTTCTACCTGAGGATTGAGCTGGGAATTGAGTCCAACAATACATCTATCTCTGCATTATGGTGGATAAATGAAAATAAATGCTTGAATACAATTTTTCCTGCTTTATCTACCACAAACTGAGCTGGTAGCGGTGCTCCCAGAGCTTGCCCAACATGGTAACGTCGAAATCTCGCACAGCTAGGATCGCTGAGTAGGGGCATTTGTAGATCCAGATCTCGCACCACATTTTTGCTCTGTTGCGTGTCAGTACTGGTAATCATTAATACTTCGATCCCTCGATCGACAAATTCCCCATAGCGTTCATTCATTTCTTTGATATGCGGATAGCAGAAGGGGCAATATTGCTGCTCGGTAAAAATGCGGGTAAAGTATAAAATCACTGGTTGAACGCCACGGTAAGTTGATAACTTTACTTGCTGATTATTACGAACATCATAGATCTGAATTTCTGGCGCGATCGATCCTAGTTCTAGTTCGTTTTCTGCCGGAATCGGCAATAGGTTATCAAAGAATCTTCGATTTATCAATCCTTTGAATTTGTTAATGTTAGCGTAAGTCATGATTATCTTATGTACAGAGATTTTGCAAATTAGTCGAAGGTAAAGCCACGCAATTCTTTCTGGTGGGGTTGGGCGGGTTTTGCACAAACATCTTCAGTAACACCAGCTATTTCTAGCATGAAGCGGCGTTTTTATTCTGGGGTTTCCCCAGAATAAAAAAACGACAAGACACCAGCCCCTACAGATCTCAATTATCAACTACCTACTGGTTTAATTGTTTTTCCGCCTGGGTGCCAGTCTACGGGGCAAACTTCGCTAGGATTTGCCTGGACGTGTTGGATTGCTTGGAGGACGCGCAGGGTTTCATCGACACTGCGTCCGAATGATAGATTATTGACGGTAGCGTATTGAATGATGCCCGATCGATCGATGATAAATAAGCCGCGTAATGCCGCACCGAGTTCTGTGTCTAAAACATTATAAGCCATGCTAATTTCCTTCTTAAGATCGGAGATTAGCGGATAGTTGATATCACCGATTCCGCCCATTTTTCGTTCTGTTTCAATCCATGCTAAATGTGCAAACTCGCTATCGACGGAGATTCCAAAAATCTCAGTATTTAAGGCTTCAAATTCGGCATATCGATCGCTAAAAGCAATGATTTCGGTCGGGCAGACAAAGGTAAAATCTAACGGATAGAAAAATAGCACCACATATTTGCGACATCTAGATAATTGAATCTTTTGAAACTGACGATCGACAACCCCAGTTGCTGTAAAGTCTGGAGCAGTTTGCCCGACTCTCAAACAGCCTGGATTATAATTTTGCATACAGTTGGCTTGGAGATAGTTGAGATGTTTAAAATAAAAATTGAGGATTATTTACAATCTGTAATGATTAGCTAATCACAAGTTTGGATAATTTATTGAAACTTAGAAGTTAATGCTCCAACAAAAATGCTAGCCTGGAAAATGCCACCGCGAGTTGAGCCGCTTGTACAGCTATCATCTGCGGACACGATCGATCATTACAAAATTCGCAAATTGTCAGTCAGTATGGGTCTTTTAACGCATCTATCATTATTGATTACCGATCTAGACCATACCTTAGTTGGCAATGATGGATCCCTAGATCTACTCAATCAGGTGCTCGATCGATATCGTCAGACCATAGGTACCAAGATAGTTTACGCGACAGGTCGATCGCGAGAATCTTATCAAGATTTAATCACTACCCAGCGACTACTCGTACCCGACGTATTAATTGCCGCAGTGGGTACAGAAATCTACTTCGATGCTGCTGAAACTCTAGATTCAGCATGGGTAGACGAACTTAGTCATAACTGGTGCAGAGAGGAAGTTGTTACCATTGCCAGTAGATTTGCCGATTTGGAATCTCAGCCTCAATCCGAACAACGTCCATTCAAAGTGAGCTACTATCTCTCGCCGAACGTAGCTGCCGCTGTCGTCATCCAGTTACAAGAATTGTTTGCCCAGCAGGGACTGGATGTTGAAGTAATTTACAGTGGCGGGAGAGATTTAGATATTTTGCCACGGGGTGGGGATAAAGGCACAGCCGTCCAATTTTTGCGGGACAGATGGCAGATCGATCCGGCGCAATCAGTGGTGTGTGGGGATTCTGGCAATGATATTTCCCTGTTCAAGTATGGAAGCGAACGCGGCATCATCGTCGGAAATGCTCAATCTGAGCTACGGCTGTGGCATGAACTTCATCCAGTTAACCACCACTATCTGGCTGTCGCAGACTACGCAGCAGGAATTCTAGAGGGACTACAATATTTTAAGTTTGTAGAGTAATTGGGCTGAATATACCTACAAAGATGATTGTGTAGACGTGCGCTTTGTGAGTACTCTAAGATCGTGACAGTAATAATGTATACAGATTGGGGCAAAATGTGAGTATTAAGTCTCGATCGTGTAGAGTTTAATCGAGATGCCGATCGCACTATTTGATTTGAATGCGATCGCAGTAAGCAGAAATGGTGTCATAGATTAAGTTGTTAAATCTATCTGTAAATAAACCCACGAGCAGAGAACACCTTGACAAAATGATCGGTGTACCCAAATTTGGCTGAGTCGTGGCGACTGTAGAACAGCACTCACCCCACCTAGATTTTCCCATCCACTCCCGACGAATTCAAAACGCCCCTATGTCAACTCTAGTCATCGTCGAATCTCCCACCAAAGCCCGCACCATCAGCAAGTTTTTACCATCTAGCTATATCGTAAAAGCTTCGATGGGACACGTCCGCGATTTGCCACCTTCAGCCGAAGAAATTCCGGCTGAATTTAAGGCGCAGAAGTGGGCAAATTTGGGAATCAACGTCGAAGCTGGATTCGCTCCGCTGTATATTGTCCCCAAGGATAAGAAAAAGATCGTTCAGGAATTGAAAACTGCGCTTAAAGGTTGTAGTGAGCTGATTCTAGCGACGGACGAAGATCGCGAGGGTGAAAGCATTAGCTGGCATTTATTACAGCTCCTGAATCCCAAGGTACCGACGAAACGGATGGTATTTCACGAGATTACTAAGGAAGCAATTCAGAAAGCACTCAAAAATTGCCGCGAAATTGACGAGCAAATCGTTCATGCTCAGGAAACGCGCCGAATTCTCGATCGATTGGTAGGATATACACTCTCACCTCTACTCTGGCGCAAGATTGCCGGAGGCTTATCGGCTGGGCGTGTTCAGTCAGTCGCAGTAAGATTGCTGGTAATAAAAGAACGCCAACGCCGCGCATTCAAATCGGCTCAATATTGGGATCTCAAAGCAGTTCTGGCGCACAAGAAAGCCGAATTTGACTCTAGACTTGTCACAGTCGATGGCGCGAAAGTTGCCACAGGCGCAGACTTCGATCCGAACACTGGAAATCT
>JANXVE010000202.1 GCA_025351825.1 Chamaesiphon sp. 341R_metabat_111
GCTACCAATTTTAGCAAGTATGGCATTGATATGGTTTGAACATTTTGTCTAGTCTAATGATGGCTATAATATCTCCGGTACTACTCCGATTGGTCGTGCTACTGTCGATCGACTCGATCTGAATGACGATTTTCATGATGACGGTTCTATTCAACGCGCCCGTCGCCTCTGGATTCGCGGTGGTTGGCATCCACCCACTGACGATCCAAAATTATTGTAGTTACAATGCTCGATACAACGATCGAATTAAATCTAGGAGATCCATATGATATCAGTTTTCAATACCTTCTAAATTCTTATCATTCAGATTTATTATTCCACCCGAAACTAATCGAGCAACTTGAGTTTGCGAAAGGACGAGAAATTATTTGGTATTTCATCGAGCTTGCTTGTCTGTGTTCTAGAATATTGGGGATTGTTAGCTAACCTTTCTGGAGAAAACCTATGACTCAACCTTCTTTGCCCCAACCGCAGTTAGAGCCAACTGGCATTACGTTGGAACAATACATGGCGTATACTCCTGAAAAACTAGAGTTATGGAATGGATTCTATGATTATGGCGGACAAGATTTCACAGGGTTTCATTTGGCTGTTTTGACTAATATGGGTTTACGCGCAGCAGTCCGCGAAGTTCCGCTCGTACTCTTGCTAGAAGCTATTCAAGAAGTTGTCTCACAAAATCCTAAATTAGATCTAAATAATGAGATAGGATCTGCTATGCTCGATCGATTGAATCGAGGTTTAGAGGAGTTGAATGCTGTTGCTGATTATCTGTCAGAGTAAGATCGCTCTCGATCGTTAAGTAGAGCATCTTTGGAATAGCAGAATAGCAGAAATATTTTGTGGGTTGGGTTGAAGGATGAAACCTAACATTTCTAGGATGTTGGTGTGCTAGTTGGGTTGAGCTATGCTTAACCCAACTAGCAAATCTATTTACTTAGTTTGTTCGCTCGATCGAATGCCTCTTGATAATCATTAGTCTTTCCTTCCTTTTTAAATAGTTCAGCCGCTTTGTTGAAGTCATCAATTGCATTCTTTCGATCGGCTAACTCAGACTTAGCGATCCCTCGATTGTAGTAGCTATTAGCATAATCGGGTTTAAGAGCGATCGCGAGATTGTAGTCAGAAATCGCTTCTTTAGCATTACCTATATTAGCTCGAACAACACCTCGACTAATGTAAGCATTAATATAATCGGGTTGGAGCTGAATCGCTTTATTAAAGTCATCGATCGCGCCTAGCTTATTACCCGATCTATATCGAGTTTTCGCCCGAAAGTAATAACTAATAGCACGATCTGGTTGAAGCTGAATTGCCTGGTTGTAGCTATCGATCGCACCCTGTCTATCGTCCATCAATTCAGCTCGAACGACCCCCTGAATAGTATATGCAAAAGCCAGATCGGGATCTCTATCCATTCTTTTTGCGAAATACACCACACCTGCAAATACGATGAGGATGCAGCTACCACCAGTAATTGCTAATTTGGCTAATTGATTCTTCACAAGCGAGACAAAGGGATTGAGACATTCTAAGTATGCCCAAATGTTTAGAAAACATAGCAGGTTCTTGACTCGACTAACCACAATCGACTGATTGCCAATGCTCATTTTGAGAAGGCACTCAAACAATCGGGTAGGGGCAATTCCTGAATTGCCCCTACCAGATTGTTTGAGATAGAAGTGAATCAACTTTTTCTAATGCTTGCAAACTTCGCGGATGGATTTTAAGCCAACACGGTTGCAGAAATCACCAAAACTTTCACCAGATTTTCGATCCTTTTTAAAGTACTCAAACATTGGTGTGAAGAAAGTTTCCAGATCGTCGATGTGCATCCTGTCGGTGTATACCTGCGCCAGACGAGTTTGAGCGGGACATCCAGCCAGCCACACTTGATAGCTTTCAGGGAAACTACCCACAAAGCCGACTTCTGCCATGTAGGGACGGGCGCAACCGTTGGGACAGCCAGTCATGCGGATTACGAACTCTTCGTCAGCCAAGCCTAGTTTGGTCAGGAGAACGCGGAAACGATCGTTGACGCTGGGGGCGACGCGCTCGGATTCGGTCACGGCTAGACCGCAGGTAGGTAGGGCTGGGCAAGCCATCGAGAGGCGGACGAGGCCATCGATGTTGAGCGGATCTGGTTCGAC
The DNA here is from genome assembly GCA_025351825.1 of Chamaesiphon sp. 341R_metabat_111. Taxonomy (GTDB): domain Bacteria; phylum Cyanobacteriota; class Cyanobacteriia; order Cyanobacteriales; family Chamaesiphonaceae; genus Chamaesiphon. The sequence goes on from JANXVE010000202.1 coordinate 2,151, forward strand.
TCCGTTGTCGAGTAAGATTTGGTGGATTTTAGCTTTGTCGGCTGGATCGATATCATAAATCAGCACGTTTTGATGGGGAGTCACGCGCATCGGGATTTGATATGTTTGGACGATTTCGCGGAGGGCGGTTCGTAGTTTAAAATCACCTTCATCCTTGATCCGACCATTGACAACTGAAATGCCTAAGAATACTTTGCCGTCGCCCTGTTCGTGCCAACCTAAGAAATCAAGATACTTGAAATCA
>JANXVE010000011.1 GCA_025351825.1 Chamaesiphon sp. 341R_metabat_111
ATGGCTGAGGTGGAGAGTCAAATTCAACGATTAACTTGTTTAACAGTACAAGAGAAGCAACTTGATCTTGGTAAATGGTTTGTGGATATTCTCTACCGCCCAGAATTAAAGCTGGAATGATTTTTTACTTGAAAGTCCCTAATAATAAGCGTGGATTTAGGGTACCCACAAGGGGCACCCCTACAGATAACTTGTAGGGGTGCCCTTAATGGGTACCCTAGATCTACGCTTATTATTAATTATTTACCCGAATCGATAACCGAAGCCCCGAACAGTGGTGATGTATTGCGGCTGGCTGGGATCGAGTTCGAGTTTTTCTCTGAGCCAGCGGATGTGAACATCGACGGTTTTACGATCGCCAATGAAGTCCATGCCCCACACCCGATCGAGCAATTGTTCTCTGCCCCAGACGCGGCGGGGATTTTGCATGAATAGCTCTAGTAGTCGAAATTCGCGGGGAGAGAGATTGACAGCAACTCCACGCACCATGACGCGATATTCTTCAGGATAGAGAATGATATCTTGAAATTGGACGATCGAAGGCTCAAGTTCAACTGGTGTATTTAATCGATTCCGCCGCAGCAGAGCGCGACAACGTGCCACGAACTCTCGCATACTAAAGGGCTTGCTAATATAGTCATCAGCACCAATTTCTAGCCCCAGTACGCGGTCTGTTTCGGTAGTTTTGGCACTAACAATCAAAATGGGTACATGATTGCCCTTGTAGCGCAAAAATCGGCACAAATCTAGACCATTAACTTGGGGCAGCATCAGATCGAGCACGATTAAATCGAACGGAAATTCTTGAGCTGGCACAGCTTGAACTTGACATTTATTTAGTGCTGTTTGGCCATCCCCAACGGCAACTACTGTAAAACCTTCCTCTTCTAAGCCTAATACAATTAGTTCTCGAATTGACTCTTCATCTTCTACGACTAAAATACGATTTGTGACAGTGCCCAGGTTCTGAATATCAGAGTTATTCAACATATTGAGTGCGAGCATCATCACTAGTGACGGAAACGACAAGGAAACAATCTGGAATGTTGAAAGATCGGGGAAGCTGGCAATTATTGTTCGCTACACTATTAATAGCAGGCAACCGCAACTCTGACAATAGCAATTTAAGTTAGTCGCAACAATTTCTACCCTAGACGATCGATTTTCGCCATTGCGAGCGAGATGGTAGAATAAGGAGGGTTGGCGATCGTTCCAATCTTTTATCGAATCATGTTGTTTTTAGCCATCTTTATCTCTACAGTCTCTGGGTTATTGGTTGGCGCGGGCAGTTGCTATATTTGGCGGGAATCTGTAATTAAGCAGCAATTGCAACAAATTTTGTCAGTGATGGAATCAGCGGTGGATCGTGAAGATATTTCGTTACCAATTGTGTCTCAATTGCGCCGCAGAGCGATCATTAGTCAAAACCAGCAAGCACAACTCCAACAACAGTTATTTGGGTGGCAATCTTTATTGGAGGAAGCCCCGATTGGCTATTTGCAGCTCGATGCTGACAATCAAGTTTTATGGTGCAACCAGACAGCTCAATACTTACTCCAAATTAATAAATGGGATGCCGGAAAAACCAGCTTATTATTAGAATTAGTTCGTTCTTATGAACTCGATCGATTTATCGATCGGATTCGTTCCCAGAGCGATGCTGAGAGAAGATCGGATCGAGGTGCCAATCAGCTAATCTGGCAATTCCACTTTGGTTATCAGGAAGCCGCAGATTCTCAGTCGATTTGGCTCAAAGCCAATGCTATTCCCCTGGCTGACGGTGAGATGGCGATATTTGTAGAAAGCTGGCAAGATCGAGTCGATACCGCCACTGCTCAAGAACGCTGGCTCGGAGATCTCGCCCATGAAATTCGCACCCCGTTGACATCTATTTATCTCCTTGCCGAAACACTGCAAGCGAAGGTGACACCGAATCTGACGCGCTGGGCAGATCGGATCTTAAAAGAAACTAATCGATCGATCGATCTGGTTCAGCACTTCTCAGAACTCAGTCGCTTGGAAACACCTGGGACTCAAAATCTACGGCTGGGATCGGTAGATTTGGTGCGGCTGATTGATGATGTGTGGCATACCTTAGCCCCGATTGCCGCCCAAAAACAGATCGAATTTAGCTGTACGGGTTTACCCCAACTAGTATTGGAAATCGATCCAGCTAGATTTACCCAAGTATTAATCAATCTCTTTGACAATAGTATTAAATATTGTCCCGATCGCGGACACATTTCGATCGATATTCATTTGCTGGGAGCCAATCGAGTCGAGATCGATTTCTGGGATGATGGATCGGGGTTTACCCACACCGATTTACCGCATATCTTCGACAGGCTATATCGGGGCGATGTCTCTCGTCAACGGCTACCGACTAATAATAGTAATTTCGATGCTCACACCACAGGCAGTGGCTTAGGACTGGCGATCGTCCGTCGGATCATTCTCGCACATCAAGGCTCGATCGTCGCCAATAATCATCCCACCACTGGTGGAGCTTGGTTTAAAATAATCTTACCGAATGATTAGGATACTGCTTTGGTAGCAAGGGATTGGATCGTGTAGTGAGTGGATAACTTGTTATTTACGACACAGATCTAGTAAAAAACATAGAGATCGTGTTTTTTGCAACATTAATTAATGTCTCGATCGTTGTAATATAGAATCACTACCAAGTATCTAAATTTTAGTAGATTCTAATTTAGGTACTATAATTATCTTCTAAACATGACAGCATCTTATTCATTGAACGAATCTAAACAGTTTAGACATCGCAGCCGCAGCCTGGAGCAAGATCTGCTACGGATGGGAGCATTAGTCGAAAATTCTTTCAGGCTGGCGCATCGCTCGCTATTCCAGCGGGAAATTGATACGACGGGGCAAATTCCCCTGCTCGATCTCAAGATCGATCGCTACTATCATCAAATCGAGCTGGAATGCGCCGAACTAATGGCGTTTGCTTCCCCCGTCGCTCAGGATTTGCGGTTGTTGAGTGCCTTTATGCAAATGGTGCGAGATTTAGAGCGGATTGGTGACTACGCTAAGGATCTGGGGATGCTTTCGCTCAAATTATTTCCTTATCCAGAGCATCCATGTATTCCTGCGATCGAACAGATGTCTCACCACGCCAGAGCGATGCTAGAATCCAGTCTAGTCGCCCTAGCTACCCTCGATGGCACCGCTGGCCCAACTGTTCACAAGTTAGATGATACAGTCGATCTCGCCTACGATGAGATTTATCAGACTTTAGCCAGTCAAACCAATCTTCAAGGATCGATCGAACCCACCATTTTACTCGCTCTAACCATCCGTCATCTCGAACGGATGGCAGATCACGCCACAAATATTGCCTTTCGCGTAACTTTTATCGTCACTGGATCGAGAGATTAAGATCGTTCGAGTAGTCAAAAAAAATGTCTGCAACGTTGAAACAACAATTACAGACATTAAGCTGAATTTAAGTAGGTAAACGCAAATATTTGTTAGATAAAATTGTGTAAACCTTAGCTGGTGGGCAATGCTCACCCTACGAAGCTATCGATCGATTACCGATAACAGCTATCAACTATCTAAGTATCTACTCGGTAATACTCCTTATCGGCTTCAGCATAGCCCCATGCTAAACCCTCAGGATCGCGATTTCGAGTCCAGTCAGTGAAATCTGGCTCACTTCGTCGTTTGTAGATTGTACTAGAGTGAACATCCAACCGTTTTGCTAGTTCGGATTGGATAATTGTCACTAACGGTGTATCGGGTAACGATACGGGCGTAATTTCGGCAACAGGTTCAACAATAGGTTCAGGAACTGCTATTTTGGCACTGGCAACCGTTGTTGTTAGATCGGGATTCTCCTCAAATAACTGACGAAGATTGCTCAACTCCGAAACAGGTGGTGCGAGAACAGCTTCAGGAACTGCTATTTTGGCACTGGCAACTGTTGTTGCTGGATCGGGATCCTCCTCAAATAATTGACGAAGATTGCTCAACTCCGAAACAGGTGGTGCGAGTGAAATTGGTGGCGGGGAGACTGGTTCGACGACCTCAATCGCCATCGGGACTGCTTGAGCGATTGGTGGAATCGTCGCTATCGGGGCGAGTTCTTCAGGAATAGCAACTGGTTGAAATATCGCCACAGGAGTTGTCGCTGGGGCGATGGCAGGTAGTTCCAACTCCCGCTCACTATCGTCAAAAATACTGCCTAGAGTACTAATTGAAACAAAATAATAGACTTGTCCTCGATCGGGATGTTGGCGGCTGCCCGTGCCAAATTCATCAGCTCTAATCGCTAAATATCGCTGAGACACCTTGCCAGAAACATTCGCGCGGAGGGAAAGATCTAGCGGACTAATTTCACCGCGATTCTGAACGATCAGTTGTTGAAAAACTGGATCGATCGATTGAGCCGTCTTCGACCATTCATAGCTCTGCCAAACATTTCCACCAGCAATGAGCAAAGTCACACCCAAAATTACTGGCCACGCTACAAACAGCGCGGACATTGTTAATGCGGCTGGAATGAGAACCAACAGAAAACCTGTGGCACCTCTCGTATTTATTGCTCTTTCAGGCATTTGCCCTATGGTTTTTTAACTTAACGTTCTGCCATTTTAGTCGATCTCATCACTATTTTTTTATTCTGGCAACTTATTAACTTACGGTGTCAACATTCTTCCCGTTTGAACGTCTGGGGCGGGAAGGATGTTGCAACCTAGTTATGGCTAAATGGATCTGAAATTACTGATAGTTAACAATCCCAGCAAAGTCACTAGCAGCCAGACTTGCACCGCCAACTAAGACACCATCGATGTGTGGTTGAGCCATGATTTCATTGATATTGCTGGGCTTAACCGAGCCACCATACTGAATTGTGACATTGGGGTTGGTCAATCGATCGCGAATTACGCCAATAACACGGTTGGCTTCTCCTGCTTCACAAGTTTCGCCAGTCCCAATTGCCCAAATTGGTTCGTAAGCAATCACCAATTTATCTTGAGCAACCCCAACTAAACCGTTGTCGAGCTGATTGATAATAATCTGCTCGGTTTTCCCTCCATCCCGCTGTTGCTTTGTCTCACCCACACACAAGATCGGAATCAAGCCGCTAGATTGAGCAGCTTTGAGCCGTAAATTGACTGTTTCATCAGTTTCCCCAAAATACTGGCGACGTTCACTATGTCCGACGATCGCATATCTAACGCCTACTTCCGTCAACATACTGGCAGAAATCTCACCCGTGAAAGCTCCACTCTCCTCCCAGTGAACATTCTGAGCACCCAACCGAATCCGATTACCATGCAAACTTTTGCTCACAATTGCCAGATCTGTAAATGGTACGCACAAAACTACCTCCCGATCTTCAGGTGCATCATCGATTTGAGCGATAAATTCCATCAAAAACTCCGAGGCTTCGCTCTGAGTTTTGTACATCTTCCAATTACCAGCAATAATAATTTTACGCATCTTCTCAAATTAGGCGACCAGGTTCAGTTTCTATGTTCCCATGAATTGGGACGGGGGTGGGGAGTATGGGGAACAGGAGCGTGGGGCACGGGAGCATGGGAGCATCTTAACCCTTCTTTCGCCCGTGCCCCCATGCGCCCGCGCCCCCACGCCCTCTCACCTCCCACTCTGCCACCACAAAAACAACGCGATCGCACTAGAAGGCAAAAACACCGCTGTCAGAACGATCCCAGTAGTTGGAACGGGGGTTAGACTGGTGCCAAGGTAGTTAATTGCGATCGAAATGGCGACCGATGGTAATAACATTTTGAGTGATAGTTTGATTTCTTCTGACACTAATTAATTTTTATCCCCGAATTTATGATGCAATTTAGCAAACTGATAACTAAACTAGGGTCTGCTGTGACAGCAAGTAGTCTAAGCACAGATCGCCAACTCGATCCAATTTTAACTGGCTTGGCTCCGATCGAGTCTGCTGGCTCTGGGACAATTAGCTACATTGAGGGCGATAAGTTTGCCAAGTTTGTCAGTGGTACAGGGGCGAGTGCTTTAATTTTACCCATGAATGAGGCGATCCAATCGGCAGCGATCGAGCGGGGCATCCCTTGGATTGCAGCGAGTGAGCCAAGATTACTATTTGCCCAAGTCATCAAAGTATTTTATCAACCATTCCGGCTGCCAGCGGGAGTTCATCCGAGTGCGGTGGTTGAAGCAGGCGTAGTACTGGGCGAGGATGTCTCAATTGGTGCCCACGTAGTGATTCAGCCTGGGGTAAAAATCGGCAATGGAGTGGTAATTCATCCCAATGTGGTAATTTACCCCGATGTGGAAATTGGAGATAGATCGATCCTCCACGCCAACTGTACGATTCACGAACGGGTCAGGATTGGCAATGGTTGTGTCATCCACAGTGGGGCAGCGATCGGCTCGGAGGGGTTTGGATTTGTACCGACGGCTTCGGGCTGGTTCAAGATGGAACAGGCGGGTTATACGGTCTTGGAGGATGGTGTCGAGATTGGTTGCAATAGTAGTGTCGATCGACCAGCAGTTGGTGAAACCCGCATCGGGCGAGATACTAAGCTCGATAATTTAGTCCACATTGGACATGGTTGTTCGATCGGTTCCAATTGCGCTTTGGCTGCTCAAGTGGGCTTGGCTGGAGGGGTGAAAGTCGGCAATGGCGTGCTGCTAGCGGGACAAGTCGGCGTAGCCAATCAAGTAACTATTGGCGACAGAGCTATTGCCTCGTCGAAAACAGGGATTCACCGCAATGTTGACCCAGGTGAAGTAGTTTCCGGTTATCCCGCCGTTCCGCACAAACTATGGCTGAAAACTTCGGCGATCGTCAATCGACTACCCGAAATGTATCAATTCTTTAAACGCGATCGAAGTAGTTAGTCAGATCGTGAGCGGTATTAAGTATTTGTTTATACTATCTGACTACTAATTCAATTAGCCAGATCCGCCGAAAACTATAGTGGCAGAAACTTAGAGTAATCTCTCGATCGATCTTGACAAGTTTGAGATTCGTTCGATTGTATTTATGAATATAGTTATTCTATCGATGCCATTCTTGAGAATGCGTGGTAAGCTACATCTGTATTGAAATCGGTAGATTTGGTTAAACTAGAAAATATCTATTTTGCCGCTGCCGTAGCCTTTATCGCTGAATCATCAATTCGATCGCAGCTACCAATGTGTAACAAAAATACACATAAATATTGACTAATTCAGTGGTTTAAAGTATCTAAATCGATATGAGGGTTAAAGTTTTTTAACCTGAGATTAATGCTAACTGGCACAATTTGATTCGTCGAGATGCCTTACAATAGCTGATGCCTTCGTTGGTGACGACGATCTACATCACGCGAAAGGACGATCGATCTTTGAACTCGATTCTTCTGGGGCAGAGGCTACGCCAACGCCAGGTAGTCGCCATTACAAAGTAGGGGAATTGGTTTTCGCACTTCTAACGTACCCAGTTTTGAGCAAAAGACATCTCGAGTTGCAAAATTTATTTTTAAGCTTCCCACACCGCACGTTCTGGCATCAATAACTTTAGATTACAAAAATATGAACGAAACTTGGCAACTTATTAACGCAGCAGTTGGTACCAGCCAGCTCGCACAGATAGCGGTACCCGCAGTACCTTCATCAGTGACATCAGCAGCAAGTGCAGTTACAACTCCAGTTGAAAGGCTCGTCTCCCAGACGAGCAGTAGCGTCGGAGCCTTCTTGCCCAGCTTGCTTGGAGCGATCGGAATCTTATTTATCGGCTGGATTATTGCATTTGTTCTCTCCTCAGTCACTAGGAATTTACTCAAACGCACCGATCTAGACAACCGCCTGGGCAGCATGGCTACTGGCGGTTCCTCTAGATCGAACCTCAATACCGAGAAATTGGGCGGGGACATCGTGTTCTGGCTAGTTTTTCTGTATGCTCTTTCCGCTGCATTGGGTGCGATGCGCCTCGATGGAGCTGCGGCACCACTGACAAATGTTCTGATTCAAGTTACAGCATTTGTGCCTAAATTGATTTCAGCCGCAGTATTGGGTGCGATCGCTTGGCTGGTAGCAACCGCAGTTAAGACTATTGTCACTCGCACCGCTGGAACTATCATGCCAGCCATGTCTCGGAGAATGGCTGTCGGTGAAAATCAAGTTCTGCCTAGTGAAACATTAGGCAACGTACTTTACTGGTTCGTGTTCCTGTTTTTCTTACCGACAATCCTTGGTGTTCTCGATCTTCAAGGACCACTAGCACCAGTTCAAAATCTTTTAAATGAGATTCTCAGCGCACTCCCAAATATCTTCAAAGCACTGATGATTGGTGTGGTTGGTTGGTTTGTCGCTAAAATCGTCAGAGAACTGGCAACTAACTTACTTGCAGCGGCTGGAACCGAAAAACTAGCTAGCAAAATTGGCTTGAACAGAGCCGCGCCAGGTCAATCCCTATCAGGCTTGTTGGGCACTATTGTCTACCTGATGATCTTGATTCCTACTGCCGTAGCAGCACTAGATGCGCTCCAAATTCCAGCTATTTCTGGCCCAGCAACTGCAATGTTGCAACAGGTTCTGAGTGCAATTCCTCAGATTCTGACTGCCGCAGGTATCTTGGCTGTTGCTTATGTTGTCAGCCAGTTCATTGGCGAATTAGTTACCAATTTACTCAATGGCTTGGGCTTCAACAACATCTTCAAAATGTTGGGACTCAACACCTTGCATCAGTCTACGACTGCTGCACCTACTACTCCAGTAGCTCCTACCAGCACTACCCGCAGTGCGATTACGCCTGTTATCAAAAAGCAGACTCCCTCTGAAGTCGCTGGACTCGTCGCTCAGATTGGAGTGATGCTGGTTGCCGCAGTCGCTGCGACTGGTGTCTTGGGTATTCCCGCACTGACTCAATTAGTTGATGGATTGCTGGTGATCTCTGGACAGGTATTGTCTGGGGTTGTCGTGTTTGCAATCGGTCTATACCTAGCAAATCTCGCTCAGAAAGTAGTCGCTAGCTCTGGTACCCACCAATCCCAAATTCTCGGACAAATTGCACGGTTGGCAATCATCACCTTTGTCGGCGCGATGGCACTCCAACAGATGGGGATTGCGGCTAGTATCGTTAACTTAGCTTTTGGTCTATTGCTGGGTGCAATTGCCGTAGCAATGGCGATTTCCTTCGGCTTGGGCGGTCGCGATGTTGCTTCCGAACAGCTCCGTGATTGGATGAGCGGCTTCCGTGACAAGAAGTAGTCTCTAGTTTTCTAAGTTGATTTAGAAAGTCAGGAGCTAGCAATTAATGCTGGTTCCTGACTTTTTGTTTGGCTCACATCTTGCACCGATCCGTAACGACTAGTAAAAGCGTAGATCTGAGGGTACCCACGAGAGGCACCCCTACACAAGTTACCTGTAGGGGTGCCCCTTGTGGGTACCCTCGAATCTACGCTAATTACTAATACTTTTATATTGTTACAAGATATGGGTTCCGACAGTCGGGTTTCATTCTTCAACCCAACCTACAGCCTAAAAAATCCAGTTGAGCTAAAATAATCGTAAGTTCAAAATTTTTAGAGACAGTGGAAACTAGTACGATTAACTGTAGTGAAGTTTGTGTTGATGGATGTATTCAGCCCGATCGATGTGCAGGTCAACCCCATATCGAGTCAGCATCCAAATTTATCAATGACACGCCCCTAGATAAGATGCATGAGATCGCTGAAGAAGCGCGACGCAAGAAGATGTCTGCGCCCCCAGTGTGGGTGATTCCTGAGTGGGATTAATTTCCAACCAGGATTTGTAGGATTGGGAGGATTTACAGGATTAGGTTGCTGGTACCAGCCGATTCACCATCCACTAATTTCCATGAATTTTACGATTTACAGGATTAGGTTGCCAGTCCTAGTCAATTCACTATCAACTATCAACTAATTTCCATGAATTTAGTCTCACTTCAGAATCAACTAGACAATCTCTCCTTTGGCATCTTGTTCATGACGATGCTAGTTTATTGGGTTGGCGCGGCTTTCCCGACAGTTCCATTCTTGCAGAACGTGGGCACTACGGGGATGGCGATCGCCAATCTCTGTATGGCAACTTTATTGGGTGCGCGGTGGATTGAGGCCGGATATTTTCCATTGAGTAATTTGTATGAATCGTTGTTCTTCCTGGCATGGGGAATTACCACGATGCATCTGTTTGCTGAGTCGATTAGTCGTAGTGCCTTAGTGGGCGTAGTGACGGCTCCAGTTGCCATGTTAATTACCGCATTTGCTGCCCTTAGACTGCCTGGTGATATGCAGGCATCCGCGCCGCTGGTCCCCGCCCTCAAATCTAACTGGCTGATGATGCATGTCAGTGTGATGATGCTATCTTATTCGACTCTGTTGGTTGGATCGGTACTAGCGATCGCTTTCTTATTTGTGACACGCGGACAAGACATCGAGCTGCGTGGTAGCTCCTTTGGTGGTAAAGGCTATCGCTTGACTAGCAGTTTGGCAACTCAAAATAGTGTCTCGGCGATCGTCACCGAACCAATGTCAAGCATGGCAACCAGTTTGGGCAACACCGCAGTATTGGAATTACCCACCGCAGCAGCAGCCACAATCCTTTCGCCTCAACGCTTGGGACTGGCCGACACATTAGATAATATTAGCTATCGAATTATTGGTTTGGGATTTCCACTCCTAACGATCGGGATTATCGCTGGTGGAGTCTGGGCAAATGAAGCATGGGGTTCCTACTGGAGTTGGGATCCAAAGGAAACCTGGGCTTTGATTTTGTGGTTGGTATTTGCCGCTTACTTACACTCGCGAATTACCAAAGGGTGGCAGGGAAGAAGACCTGCGATCTTGGCGACAGTCGGTTTTGTGGTGGTTTGGATTTGTTATTTGGGCGTGAATATCCTCGGTAAAGGATTACATAGTTATGGCTGGTTCTTGTAAGTAGATGGGTATAATTAAGTTGTGCGATCGGTATTAGAGTTTAGTAGTTCGGCTAGACCCCCCGCTGGAGATTGAAATTCCGATCGGGGTAACTGCAAAGTTTGACTAAACTATTTACAGATATTTAATCGAATTATGGGAGGGTATTATGAGCGATCGCTTTGAGTCGTTAGAAAGTGGTGAGGTTGTGTCAATTCAACACGAAACACAGGTACTGAGCGGACATCGCACGTTTAGAGCTGGGGAGTTGAGTGATGCGATCGAAAGTTATGTACAACAAGCGATCGCGGGCTGGAGTGAAGATAAAAAGGACTGGTTTACCGATCGAGGTATCGACTGTGAAGCTCTCAAATTTGGCTCTCCAGGTTGGCAAAAAGGTCGGATTAGGCTATCGCTAGAATTCTGCCCTGATGAGCCAGAAATGCCTGCACTCAGTGCCAGTAACACCCAAACCCCCGTCACCACATATTTCACGGATACTCCGGTGGGCGCACCATCGACACCGACGACTCCTGTCGCCAGCCATCACGAAGTATTAACCTCAGAACCCGAAGATGCAATCGCAACCAGTACTGCAACTACGCCAGATCCCCTGAATCTCGCGATTCCAGCCGGAATTGCCGTCACAAGTGCAGCGGCTGCTGCCACAATGTTTAGTCTCAATCTAGAACCACTAACCAATTCGACAATTCCACACCTTGCAGATACGATATTGGAGCCAGAACACCACAATCTCGATCCAACTTTGCCCATCAGTGGTAGTTTAGAAGAACTTAATTATATTTTCGATGAAACTAATGACGATCTAGGGCAATTGATTCCACCTGGAAAGATGGAAATGGATCTAGCCGACGGCACCGATTATTCCGAGCACGATCTACTCAGCTTTGAAGCAAATGGCATGTCTGATGATGTTGAAGGTTTCGGTAGTTTTCAAGATATTGGCAGACCAGAATATTCTGGAGCACTAATCGACGAAGTTTGGACTGAGGTCGATCGAGCTAACTGGCCTAAAGTCACTTAAATTACAATTAAGGATTTAACATCCTAAGATTTTTAAGTAATCTAAATAGGCGATCGTTACAACTATAGAAATAGTTTATTTATAGGTAGTGACAATCGTTATTTTTAACGTATGGATCGATACTTTATGGACTTTATTCAACTAACTGAAATTCGGTGTTACGGATACACTGGATACTTACAAGAAGAGCGATTCTTGGGACAATGGTTTGAAGTCGATCTACGGATTGGAGTGGATCTAGCCCTTGCAGGTCAGAGCGATCGAATTGATGATACCCTCGATTATCGAAGTGTGATTGCGGCTGTCAAAGAGATTATCTCCACCGCAAAATTCGATCTCGTCGAAAAACTTGCCGAGACAATTATCACTAAGGTGTTGGAATTCGATCGGGTTCAGCAAGTAGAACTGAAATTACATAAACCTGCTGCACCAATTCCAGATTTTGGCGGTAAGATTACGATCGAACTAACGAGAATTAAGTCTTAGATTCTGGACGTAAATTCTAGCTGGTGGGTTGCGTAACTCCCAGAGGGCAGGCATGAAGCACTGCCCAGCAATTCTAAATTTGGGCAATTCAGGATGAGTTGGCAGTTGTGAGGGGTTCAAACTCATCAAGCATAAAAGAAAATAGATGCTGCCAGCTATCAAAGACAAAATAGGTAGTCAAAGTTCGCAGATCGTGGAAAAAG
>JANXVE010000157.1 GCA_025351825.1 Chamaesiphon sp. 341R_metabat_111
GGGTACAAGCCACGCCCCGACACAATTAACCTGTAGGGGCGTGGCCTTGTGCCCGCCCTGGGGTTATTGCTAGTGCTAACCGTAGATCTAGGGTATCCACAAGGGGCACCCCTACAGGTTAATTGTGTAGAGATGCCCCACTCTTTCCATTCTTATCTTGGTGTCACCAAAATCTCGCCATTCGAGCCAAATACCACCTTGTACTGCGCCAGGGGTTCTTGAGAGATGGCGGCTTGAGGGTTGAATTTCACCAGCGTCGGTAATGGCGTTTTGGCTTCTGACTCTGAGGCAGTTTTATCCGTTGGTTCGTAGTCGGCGATTTCACCAGTTTTGGTGACACCGACGCGATAGTTGAGATTTTTGTCGCCAATCGGCTTTTTGCTGGCTACTGATTCTGTTAGTTTAGTTTTGAGCTGTTCTGCTAGGGTTGTTTGCAGTTTTGATTCGGTAATAGCTTTACCCAGACTCATGTTACCTTGAACTTTTGCCACTGGCTTAATTTCGATCGATCCACTCGGACTGAATGAGACGTTGAAATTACCGATTGCTTGATTGGGATCGTTATTTTTGGTAGAGAGTTTGGGTAATGGGGTGAGATTTGACTGAGCTTCAGTTGTCTTCTCTGCTGCCTTGTAGCTGACGATCTGACCGTCTTGATTGACGTTGACGAGGAAATCGGCAGGTTGTTTGATTTGGCCGCGTTCCTGCCAATTTTGATTGAGATCTCGTTGCAATTTGCGTTCGAGGAATCCAAGCTGAGTCGCTTCGGTGATTGTGCCAGTTTTACTGGGCGTAGAACTCGTGGGATCTGGAGAAGGGCTGGTTGATTTGGGCTTTGTGGAGTCAACTGCTGCGGCGTTAGGTGATTTCGGCGCAGTGATTTGTTCGGGTATGGGCAGGGCATAACCAATCAGACTGGCGACGACTAGACTTGCCAATCCTAGTCCAGCGGGCAATGCCTGAGCGGAAATCGGTTGGGCGATAGACTTGCTGATGGGCTTTAGGGGCACCATAATATCTGGCAAAGTTCGCTTATCGGCAAGAAATTGATCGATGGCTTCGAGCAAGTCAAATAGCTGCACTGTGGACAGATCGATCTGAGTCGGTTCATCTGTCACCCCTGGTGAGGATTCTAATGTAGCTTGGAGATGATGGATGTCTTGGCGATCGCCTTTGACGATCGATACTAAACCAGGATTCGGCTGGGATGACGCTGGATGCGGGATGCCACTGAGCAATTCTTGAGCGTAGCTACTAACTGTAGCGATTAAACTAGTCAGGAAATCTTTCCCACCAAATAACGGCTGTTCGTGTCCGACAAAGTGACATTCCGCATTGAACAAACTAGACATCAATGGGCGAGAATCAATCATGCCAGTGGAGTTGCTATCACTCAACCCATCTAAAACTAGGGTACAATTTGGCAAACTATACTGGCGACGAATGGTCATGGTAATGCTTTGGGGTAGAAATTAAGGGAAAGGGGGTTGGGAGTGAGAGCGTGGATCTAGGGTACCCTAGATCTTCGGTTAGTAATCTCACCGATCGAATATGTTCTGTCTGATTATATCAATCGTTGGCGTAGCCTACCAATCGTCTTTAATAATCGCTACTCACTCTACAGCATACCCAGAGAGAGGATTGAACTACTAAAAACCCAAATCCATCTGGGCTGCTTTAGCCGCAACGAGAATTTCCTCATCAGACTTAGTGCCCCAATCAGGATCGCCAATTTCCTCATAGAATTTCTGATCGTAGGGACGTGTCCGCACTACTACAGGCATCGGCACCGCATGACCTAATACTAAGGCTTGCTGCTTGGAATCCAATTTAGCCAACACCGATTTCAAGCCCTGTGCGCCAGATACACCTGTAAAGATCGCATCGATATCTTTTTCATCATTAATTAACGCCGTAATTCTTGTGCCAATTTGGGACATGATCTCATTATCAATCCCCGATGGACGCTGATCGACAATTAATAATGTCACAAAAAACTTCCGCATTTCCCGAGCAATTGTACCGAAAATAGTACTCTTGGCGATCGCTGGATCTAGGAATCGATGTGCTTCTTCGATCGTGATAATCAGCGGATGAGGTCTGTCTGCTTCTTGCTTACTTTGGAGATATTGCTCGGCTTTATTTACATATAGTTTATGAATTCGGCGGGTGAGCATATTTGTCACCAGCATATAGGAAAGCAGATCTGATTGATTCCCAAATTCAATCACCACATTTTTACCCGCGCTGAGAGATTGAATCAAACTTTTGAGATTATCTTGGCGGCTAATTGGGCGGAGATATTTGAGTTTTTCCAATCGCATTAATTTGCGTTGCAACGAAGAAATCGACCCCTTATGTCCCTTGCCAGATTCACAGAAGATCGTGATATCTTCGTTGGTCATTTCGAGTAACCTACTAATCCAACTATTGCCATATTCAGCAGCCAAAATGTTGGCATTGTCTAAGGCGGCATCAGATAAACCTAACTCGCGGGAGACTAGTTGGAGATCTTCAATATCGATCATCTCATAGGTAAGATAGAGATCCTGTGCGTCCTTGATGCCGCGATTGCGACTTGATTCTGGATCGAGAGTGTAGACTACTACGTCATTGGGAAATAACTGTCGCAACCCTTTTACTGTTCGCACATTCTTGCCTTCTTGCACAGCTTCCCAGCCATATTCTGAGTGCATATCAAAGATGAGATTGACCGCGACTTTCTTGCGAATTACCCCTGCAAGTAAGAGTCGCGTCAGAAATGATTTTCCCGTACCAGATTTACCAAAAACACCATTGCTCCGCTCGACAAATTTCTTCAGATCCAAGCATACAGGCACATCCATATCCAAGGGTTGCCCGATCGAGAAATTCTTGCGCGTCGGATCATCCTCCCACCCAAATACCGATCGAAAGTCGTTCTCATTGGCATCATATACCTGACTGAAGTGGCTGGGAACTGTCTTGACTGGGAGCAGCTCCCATTCCATATTTGTCTGGGCTTCAAAGGATGCTAGGACGGCTTTGCCCATTTCCGCTTTGGCTTTTTTACCTTTAGCTTTTAGACTCGCACCCTCATCTAACATCGGGGGGATTTGGCTAAATTTATTTAGCATCAACATCGGCGAAAGATTGACTGTCCCATAGGTACCACTACCCGACAATACATCAAGCAAAAAATCATCTTCAGGGTGGGGTGGATTGACCAAGATTCGATCGCTCGATGTGCCCAGACAGACATCTGTGAGCAAGCAAAAGAAATCATATTGCCGTCCCCTCACTACCAAAAATTTTCCCACCCGCATATCTTCCACCGAGATATCTGGATGCAATCGCACTTCTAAGCCACCAGTGAGCGAACCTTCAATTACGGAGCCGAGGGGTTTATTCATGAGCTGGTAGATAATAGAGAACGCGCCCAAATCGGCACCGTTTATTTTTTTACGGGTTAGATGTTATTTTTTATAGTAATAACACAAATTCACCATTACTAACCGATCGAGGCGTGTCCAAAGGCTAAACCAGCAACCAGCATCCCAATCACTAGAAAAGGCTGGGCACTAGCTTGATATTTGACATCATTTTTGAGCGGATCGCGCAGAAAATACATATCCTGAAACACAATTTGAGGAATCACTAATAACAACAAAATTGCCGCATAGAGATTCTGATGAATCGTCATTAAATAGACAGCAATTCCCGCTTGAAAAATATCGATCATCAGTACGCAGATCCAAGCAGATTTGGTAATTCCAAACATCACAGGCAAAGATTTTAATCCAAATTGCTTATCGCCTTCCACACTCTTGAAATCATTGACGATCGCAATCCCCAATCCAGCTAAACTATAGAATAGCGTCATCACAATCAGCGTCCAATTCAGAGTACCAAACAACGCATGACCCGCCCACCACGGTAAAGCAATATAACTCGCACCCAGAGCATAAGTCCCCAACCACCCATTTTGCTTGAGTTTCAATGGTGGCGCAGAATAAATATAGGCGACAAATGCACCGCCAAGTGCCAAACAAGTCATAATTGGGAAATCATGATTTGCCGCTCGATCGAGAATATAAGATACGCTAATCCCGCCAAATAACAACACAAAAATCTGCACAACTACTTGTGAACCAGAAATAGCCCCCGACGGAATCGGGCGATAAGGCTCATTCACCGCATCGATCTCCCGATCGTACCACTCATTCACCACCTGAGTATAACCAGTCAATAGCGGCCCCGACATTAGCATACACAACGCCGCTTTGAGCACATTCTCGATCGACCACACATACTCACCCGAAGAAGCCGCACCACATACCACCCCCCACATCAGCGGAATCCAAGTAATCGGCTTCATCAACTGCAACCGAATCTTCCAAATCGAAGCCGCCTCCGTCGAAGCACCCTTCATCCCCAACATCTGGCGCGTCTTCGCACTCTTGTCTTCCGGTTTATCATCAACTGCATCAACGGGTAGATCGCTCATGATCGAATAAAATATAGTGGTAATTATAAGTTTAGGTTAAGTTTGGTGAATGGTGAATGGTGGATAGTGAATAGTGATGAATCCAGTCTCCCAGTCTCCCGTGCCCCCAGTCCCCCCGTGCCCCCGTGCCCCCATCCCAACATGCCCAACGTTCGTCAGTTATTGCAGTTCAAAGCTAATGGGAAAAAAATTGTCGCGCTGACGGCGTGGGATTTTGCGATCGCCCAAATCCTCGATGCGGCGGGAGTTGACTTGATTCTGGTTGGTGATTCCCTCGCGATGGTAGCACTGGGATACGATAATACTCTACCTTTGACTCTCGACGAAATTATTCATCACGCCAAGGCTGTCAAACGCGGAGTCAAAAACGCGCTAATCGTGGTTGATTTGCCGTTTCTAAGCTATCAAACTAGTACCGAGGCTGCAATTCAATCGGCAGGCAGAATTCTCAAGGAGACAGGCGCACAAGCGGTCAAGCTGGAAGGTGGGCATCCCAGAATGATTGAAACGATCGCACGGCTAGTTGAAGTGGGTATCCCCGTTATGGGACATATCGGCTTGACCCCCCAATCAGTTCATCAATTAGGCTATCGCCAACAGGGACGATCGGACGGAGATCGCGATCGACTGATCCAATCCGCCGTAGCATTAGAACAGGCAGGTGTATTCTCGATCGTCCTAGAACATATCCCCGCCGATTTAGCTAAATTAATATCTGAGAAACTCTCGATTCCCACGATCGGCATTGGTGCTGGAGCGGATTGTGATGGTCAAGTATTAGTAACTGCGGACTTGTTAGGATTGACCCTGAAGCAACCGCCATTTGCCAAAGCCTATGTTGATTTACGCGCGGTTATTACTCAGGCGGTGCAAGAATATAGCGTTGATGTGAATAGTTAGGATCTGTAGGTTGGGTTGAAGAATGAAACCCAACGCACCCAACCAGAAATCCCTGTTAGGTAAACCAATAATCGATCGTGCGAAGCTCCCCAGAAGATTGGTTGAAATTTGCCAGACAAGAACGAATCATTGCGGTAATTCGATCGACAGATCTCCATACAGGTCGCAAGATGGCTCAGGCTGCGGCGGCTGGCGGGATTAAATTAATCGAAATTACTGCAAATAGCGATCGACCCTGGGAATTAATCGAATTATTGCGCGCAGAACTGCCAGATTGCTCGATCGGCACTGGTACAGTATTAACCAGAGCGGATGCCCTAAATGCGATCTCCTGTGGTGCTGAATATATCTTTACCCCCCATCTAGATCTCAGCTTAATTGACGTGGCAACCACCGCCGAAATTCCGATCGTTCCAGGCGCATTAACCCCCACAGAAATCATCACCGCATGGCATTCTGGCGCAACAGCGGTGAAAGTATTCCCGATTCAGTCGATGGGTGGTGCTAGTTATTTACAGGTGTTGCAGGGGCCAATTGCTCAAATCCCCCTGATTCCAACTGGTGGGGTCACAATTGATAACGCACCTGATTTTCTGGCTGCTGGTGCGGTAGCCGTGGGATTAGCCGGATCGTTATTTCCCGCCGCTGAAATTGCCCAGGCGGATTGGCAAAGTATCCGAGATCGATCCAGCAATTTAGTTATGAGAATAAAAATCTAATTTAGATCAGATCGAATCGATGACAAATCACTGCAAACATCGCTGAAATCGCCGTAATTGCGAATGCGATTACTGGGTCTTGTCCTTGCGCTAGCGCAAAGGTTGTTACCACCCCTGCTCCAATTATCGCAGGCATCGCGACATCAAATAAAGAGTAACCAGATCTATTTCTATACATTATTTTTACCAAATGAGTGGCTGCAATGATGTGAGATTTTTTAAATCATATTTCTTGCAGCTTATCACTCGACTCGATCTCAATCGGCTCAATTATGAGATCTCGAAATCAATGTTGATATTTAAACACGATTCTTCATCTTTTAGCTTTCACCCCAAACCCCTCTTGCCCCCTCCCCTTGGAACTACCGTATATACACAAGTTGGCTAGACTTCATTTTCGCTGGGCTTACCCCCCAACCCCCCTTATAAAGCTACCGTGTATACACAAGTCTGCTGGACTTCGTTTCGAGATCTAGATCCCCCCTAGCCCCCCTTAAAAA
>JANXVE010000069.1 GCA_025351825.1 Chamaesiphon sp. 341R_metabat_111
AGGACTCGGAGCCACTTGCAACGACAAACCGATTCGGGTTTCTAACGTAGAAAAACTCGCTCAAAGTCTACTAGTGACGGGATTTGCCTACGATCGTCGCGAAACAAAAGATAATAATTATCAAGAATTTTGCTATCTCACCCACATTACCCAAGGTGTCAGACGTGCGGGTGCAGCCTCCATAGACCTGGCTTACGTCGCCTGTGGCAGGCTCGATGGCTATTGGGAACGAGGACTATCTCCCTGGGATTTAGCAGCAGGCGTGGCGATTGTAGAGGCTGCTGGCGGGATTGTTACCGCTTACGATCGCACCCCATTTGATATTCGATCGGGTCGCATTCTGGCAACTAACAGCCGACTCCACGACGAACTGAGCCAGGAACTGCTACATGTCGCTCAGATCGAGCCTTGGTCTTGGATCTAGGTTTTAGGTATTAGGCTTTAGGGTTTGTTTTTTGTAGATTCAATGGTAATGTTGTGACCCCTAGCTACTAGTCGCTAGTCGCTGTATCCTAGTAGACTAGGTATTTATATGCACCTTTTTATATATGTCTGACTCTATTACTGACTCAACCAAGACAATCCGCATCGCTTCGCGGAAAAGTCAACTGGCATTAGTCCAAACCTATTGGGTGCAAGCCGAATTGCAGAAACACTTTCCAGATCGGACTTTTGAAGTCGAGATGATGAGTACCCAAGGAGATAAAATTCTCGACGTGCCCCTGGCTAAGATTGGTGATAAAGGATTGTTTACAAAAGAGCTAGAAGTCAAAATGCTCGATCGAACTGCCGATCTAGCAGTTCACTCACTCAAGGACTTACCCACTAATTTACCAGAAGGTTTGATGCTTGGTTGTATTACCGAGCGAGAAAATCCGGCTGATGCGCTCGTCGTCAATGAAAAGCACAAAGGCTGTCAGCTCGATACTCTGCCTCAAGGTGCCGTAATTGGCACATCTTCCCTGCGGCGATTGGCTCAACTCCGCCATCATTTTCCTCACTTTGCGTTCAAAGATGTGCGGGGAAATGTGAATACTCGCTTGGCGAAACTAGATGCGGGTGAGTATGATGCGTTGATTCTGGCTGCTGCGGGCTTACAACGCTTGGATTTTGGCGATCGAATTCATCAGCTCATTCCCGCTAGTTTGTCGCTTCACGCGGTGGGACAGGGGGCACTAGGAATTGAATGTCGGACGGAAGATCCAGAAATTCTGGCAGTAGTCCAATCACTGCAACATCAGCCGACTGCTAATCGTTGCTATGCAGAGCGAGCATTCTTGCGGACGCTCGAAGGTGGTTGTCAGGTACCGATCGGGGTCAATACTACCATCGATGGCGACAATCTTACGCTGACGGGGATGGTATCTAGCCTGGATGGAAAAAGGCTAGTGACAGATACAATTACTGGATTGGCTACCAATGCCGAACAAATCGGCAAGGATCTGGCGGAACTGCTTCGCGGTAAAGGTGCTCAAGAAATTCTCGATGAGATTTTTGAACTGGTACGGCGGGATGGTTTGAAAAAGGTATTGGATGAACAGACAAGTTAGGCTTTAGGCTTTAGATCTTAGGCTTTAGGGGTTACGAATATCTAAATTTTAGATTCGTTTATGGTAGTTCTAATAAAAATAAGTTTGTGAAAACAAACAATCTATTCGTATCATTGTGAGCCTAAAGCCTAAAGCCTACTTCTTTGATTTCTGAAAGACTCTTAAATTATCCAGCGTCCGCTGATAATTCAAACTATCGCCCTGCAATTGAAATAGTGCCGCAGCAATTTTTAGATCGGCAATTGCCCCCTTGCAATCACCCATGCCCTGACGAGCAGTGGCGCGATTATTGTAGGCGATGGCTTTTTCAGGGAGAATCCTTACCACTTGGGTATAGTCGAGATAAGCACCGCGATAATCGCGGAGGTTGAGTTTGGCGATGGCGCGATTATTGTAGGCAAGAACGCGATTTGGATCGAGCCTGATTGCTTCGGTATAATCTGCGATCGCAGGTAGATTTCGATCGAGTTTAGCATGTAAGATGCCTCGCTCGACGTATGCATCTACATCCTGAGGATTTTGTTGCAGGGCGACATTTAAGCTGGCGATAGTTGGTTGAGCTGACTCGGTTGGGCTGGGATCGGGTGCTGCTGAAGCTAGCAATGGTGACGATACAATAGCAATTGTGGTGAGAATACTTAGCTGGAGTGATAAATATTTTTTAATCATCATTAATTAAAGTTTTAGTGAACGGTTGAAGTAAATCTGTAGATTGGGTTGAAGTGAATAGATTTGTAGGTTGGGTTGAAGAATGAAACCCAACACACTTAGCTGGAGATGGAGAAGCCCAGAGCAGCTTTGACATCTGCGAGGGTTTGATTAGCAATTGCTGCTGCGCTATCTTTACCATTCCGAAGAACGGATTCGAGATAGGTTCTATCTGCCATTACCTCTTGATACTTAACTTGAATCGGGCGTAAATGTTCGATCGTTGCTTCGGTGAGTAATGGTTTAAATTGACCCCAGCCGAGATCTTGACATTCAGTTGTGACATCTGCTTTAGACTTGCCAGACATCAACATATAGAGTGTGAGTAAATTCCGACATTCGGGTCTGTCTAGAGCATCAAATGTTAATCCCCGTTCGAGATCTGTTTTACACTTCTTGATTTTTTTCTGGATCGACTCGGGGCTATCTAAGATATTAATTCGACTCAGATCGGATGGATCTGATTTGGACATTTTTCTAGTGCCATCAGTGAGACTCATGATTCTCGCCCCATCAGTTTGAATTAGCGGTTGCGGTAATTTCAAGACTGGATGCTGCTTGGCAAATTGATGATTGAATCTGCCTGCAATATCACGAGTCAATTCTAAATGTTGCTTTTGATCTTCACCAACGGGGACTTTATCAGCCTGATACAAAAGGATATCCGCAGCCATTAGTACTGGATAATCCAACAAGCCAACATTAACATTTTCGCCCTGTTTAATTGCTTTTTCCTTAAACTGAATCATGTCTTGCAGCCAGTTCAATGGTGTGACACAATTTAGCAGCCAAGCTAATTCACTATGGGCGGAAATGTGGGATTGAATAAAAATGCTGGCGTGTTCGAGACTGATGCCACAGGCCAAATATAGCGCGGCAATGGTATAACTATTTTCGGCTAAACTTAGCGGATCGTGAGGAGCAGTAATGGCATGAAGATCGACGACACAAAAATAGTTTTCATATTCGTGCTGGTGTTCTACCCAATTCCGAATCGAGCCTAAATAATTACCAAGATGTAAATTGCCAGTCGGTTGGATGCCAGATAAAACACGTTTCTTGTTCATAAACACATGGATCGATCGAATTTAGAGCCAGTTCGATTGTCGGTCGAGAGATGTTTTATTATAACAAACGTCCGTCAATTTACCAATCACAAGCCTCCGCCATTACACTTAATTCAACGAGATGCAGGGGTTTGAATCCTCATCCTAACAGCCAAATTCTCAACTTTCAACTCTCAATTCTCAATTCTCAATTAATTCAACGGATCTTGACTGAGATCGCCGGACAGTAATCCCAGGGATTCGATCTGTGCTTGAATGAGCTGATGAAAACTGTTGTTATTAAAGCGTTTGGCGGCTAAGGCTCCAAATAGCAGAACTTTACGAGCTGCTTCTGGTTGTCCCAAATGTTGGAGGGCAATCCCTTCAGCATAAAAGCCTGTCTCATCTCGATCGACCAATCGCTCTAATCCGCGAGCTTGTATGATTCTGGCTTGCTCAAAATCTGCCATGGCATTGGTGATATCACCCAATTGATGATAGACAATTCCCCGATGATATCTCGCCGAAACATAATTAGCTGAAATCTCAATTGCTTTGGTTAAACTATCGATCGCTTCACGTTTTAAACCAGAGATACTTTCGATGACACCAATGATATAGTTAGGCCAAAAACAAGAACTATCTAAAGATTGAACTACCTGACAATCTACTTTAGCAAGATCGTAATTATTTTGTCTGAAATAAATCCAGCTTCTTTGAAGATAAGCATCAATGTGTTGATGATCGATGCCGATTGTACTACCATAATCTTGTAATGCTAGATCGATATCGCCGCGCTCTCCATAAATTAAACCTCTGCGAAAATATGCGTTCACAAGTTGGGGATTTAGCTTAATGGCACTAGTGCAGTCTTGGAGGGCTTCATCATGACTGCCCAGACAACGATGAATTTCCGATCGCTGTTCGTAGACGATCGCCTGCGGTTTACGATCGATCGTAGTGTTAAAATCTATTAATGCCCCTGGTAAATCACCAGATTTTTGGCGAGTCCGCCCGCGTGCATGGTGAAAGATCGGATGATTTGGTTGCAGCTCGATTGCCCGATCTAAATCGACTAATGCCTGTAAAAAGTTCTCCAACCGTTCGTGACAAACTCCGCGATAATAATATCCATTTGGATCTTGAGGAGATAGTTGAATATGTCGATCTAAATTCGGCAGTGCAGTTTGATAGTTTTCTGTTTTAACTAGAGCAACTGCATTTAACCAGCTAGCAGAAGTATGGTTTGGATCGTGTGCGAGAATCTTTTGGCAATCAACCAAAACTCGATCGTAGTTCTTTAGGATCTTATTGACTAATGCACGTTGATAGTAAAAATTAACAGGTGCTGGATCGCATTCAATTGCGGTTGTTAAGGCCGTGAGGGCACCTGTATAATCCTGAACGTCATAACAGACCTGTGCCATTCCACTATGGGTAGCAGCGAGCTGAGGACACCATTCGATCGCAATTTTGTAAGCAGATCGCGCCTGTGCATAGTCCTTGAGAGCCAGGGATTTACGACCACGTTCACAGTACTGCATGGCGACACCTTGTCCAGAAAGTGAGGGAGCTGCGAGATCGGCAGCAGTGACGCTCGGTGAAGTTGCAGGCACTAGATCTGCGGTTGGAGAGATGTTCTCAGCGACAGATGTTGGCGTGGAAGGAGAATCGGGTTTTGACATAGCTGGAATGCCTCAAAAGGAAATGATTAATGCCATTGCCATCGAGCAACCAGCAAGGTGAGATACTTTATCAATCCTAACTAAATAACTACTAAACTGGCTCAGTATTTACACGATAGTCTAGGATCTAGATATACATTGAATTGATGCAATGGTAATCAAAGCTTAGATAATCAATTCATACTTAGGGCTTCGATCGTGAACATGATTTGCCGATGAAACACATTACTCTTGAGTTTTTGAGCAACCACTGCCGCCTGATTCAAAATTACTCTAGCGGCATCTGGCTGCCCTAGATGATAAAGAGCTAAACCTTCAGCATATAGTCCAGTCTCATCACGTTTTACAGTACAGTCTAGTTGCTGAGTTTGAATCGCTTGAGCTAGCGTAAAGTCACTCATTGCTTTGCTTTCATGCTTGAGATCGTGATGCAGTAGCCCGCGATGATATAGGGCACAAATAAAACTAGGCTCATAATTAATTGCCTTTGTAAAACTGAAGATTGCTTCTTGTTTCGATCCTGATAATGACTGTGCGACTCCTAATAAATAATTAGCAGGTACAGATTCCCGATCGATCGCTAGCACCTGTTCACAATCAGCTTGAACTGAGGCATATTCACCATGTCGAAAATAAATCCAACTTCGCTGAATATAGGCATGGATATCTCGATCGTTAATTTGAATCAGTCGGTGATAGTCAGCCAATGCAGCATGGAGATTACCAACTTCAGTATTGATAATCCCGCGCTGATAGTGAGCGGCTACTAGTTTTGGGTCGAGATGAATTGCTTGATTACACTGGAATAAAGCACGGGGATAATCGCCACGACTAATAAAAATATCAGCACGATTGCTATAGGCTTGTGCCATCTGTGGATCGAGACTGATTGCTCGATCGTAATCTGTCATTGCACCTGTAAAATCTCCTAACTGTTGGAGAATTCGGCCACGTCTTCGGTATAAAATTGCCAGACTAGCTTCAAGTTCGATCGCTAGATTGAGATCGATTAGTGCCTCCGATCGATTACCCAGTCGTTCGTAGCAAATACCCCGATAATAATGTGCATGAGCATAGTCACTACGCAAATTGAGATATTGAGTGAAGTTGAAGATCGCCAGTTGATAACTACCCATTTCAAAATGAGTACGGGCATTCAGCCATCGTGCTGGGAGATCGCTGGGCTGATGTTCGAGGATAAATTTACAATCAAAGAGAATGCGCGGATAGTCGCCTAACTTTTTATTAATTAGCGCGCGGCATTGATAAAAATCGATATTATCACCATCGCGTTGAATTGCTCGATCGCATGAAACTAGAGCCGCTGAATAGTCTTTTCGATGATAATAAACTTGAGCCAGTCCCCCATCAGCAATTGCTAACGCCGGATTGATTTTGAGTGCCGTTTGATAGTCAGTTTCCGCTTGTTGATAATCCTTAATTTCAATTAATGATTTAGCTCTGGCACAATAGGCTAACTCAAAATTAGGATTGAGGACGATCGCTTGAGTATAATATCCGATTGCTTGCTGGTGCTCACTCCTAAATGCACAATCATCACCCTGCTGACACATTTTTTGGGCTTGGGCATTGATTTCACTCTTCGGTAAATCTAGCTGTGATGGCAGTGTCGAATTATTTTGGGAAGGGTACGACATAAGGGCTGTATTTGTCGGGATTGCTAGATTGAAACCTGTAAAAGGTATTCGCTAACTTATTGTGCCCAAGTTTGGATTGGTTATTGCTATTTTTTAGAAAAGAGCGTGGATTGGGGCGTGGGGGCATGGGGG
>JANXVE010000070.1 GCA_025351825.1 Chamaesiphon sp. 341R_metabat_111
ATTTGATGGCTACTGGGAAGATATTGGAACGATCGAATCTTTCTATGATGCTAACCTCGCGCTGACGCAACAGCCAACGCCGCCATTCAGCTTCTACGACGAAAAGGCACCGATTTATACTCGCTCTCGCCATCTTCCACCGACCAAATTATTAGATGCTCAAATCACTGAATCAATGATTGGTGAAGGTTGTATTATCAAGAAGTGTCGAATCCATCACTCAGTGTTGGGTGTTCGATCGCGAATTATGGAAGGCTGCACGATCGAAGATTCCCTGATTATGGGTTCTGACTTCTACGAACCCGCACCAGAGCGCAAAACTCAATCGGAAACTGGCGGTATCCCGATGGGCATCGGTTCAAACTGCACAATTCGTCGTGCCATCATTGACAAAAATGCGCGGATCGGCTCGGATGTGATGATTATCAATAAGGAGAACGTTCAAGAAGCTCAACGGGAAGATCTCGGCTACTATATCCGCAGTGGGATTGTCGTTGTGCTCAAGAATGCAACTATTCCAAACGGGACAGTTATCTAACTACGATTGGGGAGATTGCTTGACGACATCTCCCCGACTGCTAACAATATAAGAACGATCGAGCATAATAATAGTATTCACGCTTTCAAATTGGGCGGAATGCTCGATCGAAGAGGTACTAAAATGACGATAACTCAAGCTCTTCCTGTTCCAGTTGCTGAAGATACAATATTAGCTACCAATTTTAAATATTGGACAGTCCAAGAATATCATCACATGAGTGAGCTGGGAATTCTTGATGCCAGCGAACGGACTGAATTAATCACTGGGAAAATTGTACTGATGACTGCAAAAGGAACGCCCCATGTATTCACTCTTCGCTTGTTAGCTAGCTCCCTAGCAAAATCTCTGGATGAATCTGTGTTAGTCAGTACCCAGGAACCAATTAAACTAGATGATTTTTCAGAGCCAGAGCCAGATCTGGCGATCGTTAAAGGCACAATGTTTGATTATGCAAAACGTCATCCTAGCCCTGAAGATGTTTATCTAGTCGTAGAAATCGCAGATTCTACACTCAAGAAAGATTGTGAGGTGAAAGATAAACTGTATGCTCGATCGAACATCGCCGACTATTGGGTAATCGATGTCAAAAATCGTCAAGTCCACATCTTTCGCACTCCCACGCCGACAGGGTACGCCAGCCATCTGATTCTCTCCGAGTCTGAGACAATTTCCCCACTAGCATTTCCATCGATCGTCATACCAATCTTGTCTATACTACCCCCAATAGGGTAATGTCCCTTCCGTGTATACACAAGTCTGTTGGGATGCGTAGATCTTTACCCCACCCAACCTCCCCTTGGAAAGGGGAGGAGCTAAACCCCACCCAACCTCCCCTTGGAAAGGGGAGGAGCTAAACCCCACCCAACCTCCCCTTGGAAAGGGGAGGAGCTAAGTTATCGTTGACTGCATTCAACTTGATATATGGGACGAATTTCCCCTTAAAAAGTGGGACTCTTGTCCCCTCTCCTTTCTAAGGGGAGGGTTAGGGTGGGGTAAAGATCTACGCAGCAACCCAAACAGACTTGTGTATACAAGGTAGCCAAGAGGGGTGCGGGTGGGTAGATCCCCGCAACCCCACTAACTCAACAGCTTCACCAACGGCTGCGTCAGCCAATTCAACCCAACTTTCAACTGATGATCGAGAGTGGGTAATCGATAGAGATATACTAACCGACGCGCGACATAGGCAAGTGGCCCATCAAATTGAATCCCCATCCCCGATAGCACCGCATTATCATCACCCAGAGTCATCATTTCGCCGAGATTAGTATAGCTAAATGCGAGTTGGGGTCGATCGGTTAGTGATGACCAGATATTCCAAGCGACAAAATCAGATTGCTGAAGTGCGGACTGGGCGGTAGTCGGTATTGAGTTGCCGTCTACTGTTAGAATTGCGGCGGCATCACCCAGAGCGTAAATATCGGGATTGTCAGTGACTTGCAGTGTCTCTGCTGTGGTAATTTTACCTTGAGCATTGAGGGCTAGACCACAATGATTGATGGCGGGGCTGACTTGATTTCCCACCGTCCACATCACGATTTCGACGGGGATAATATCTGTCTGATCCTTGTAGATTAGCCCAATGGAGTCGGCAGTAATCTCGGAAACTGTGGTTTCTAAGTCCACCCAGATTCCCCGCTGTTCTAGAGCCTTGAGGGCGGCATCTCGGTTAAATTTTGGTGCGTTGGGGAGGATGGTATCTCGCGATTGGATCAACCGAATTCGTCCGCGTGATTTTAGTCTGTCGGCTAGTTTGCAGGCGAGTTCTACGCCACTGTATCCGGCACCTACGATCGCAATCCGAATTTTTTCGGCTGTTGATGCTTCGAGGACTCGGAGCTTCTCATCTAGCTTGTAAGCATCTTGGAGGCTGCGAA
Organism: Chamaesiphon sp. 341R_metabat_111; assembly: GCA_025351825.1. Taxonomy (GTDB): domain Bacteria; phylum Cyanobacteriota; class Cyanobacteriia; order Cyanobacteriales; family Chamaesiphonaceae; genus Chamaesiphon. Next base: position 2,419 of record JANXVE010000070.1, read on the forward strand.
ACGGAATCGCATGATCTCTGACTCCAGGGACGCTTTCTGATGGAGTCTCACAGCCAAGGGCTAGTACTAATCGATCGTACTCCAGTTCGGTGCTATCTTCTAGCGTGACGGATTTTTGGGCTTTATCGATGTAGTCTACTGACCCCTGAATGAACCGAATATCCGTCCCTTTCAACAGTTCGGCAAATGGTGGCGCAATTTCCCAGCTTTGCATTTCCCCAGTCACTAGTTCGTACAGGAGCGGCGTAAACACAAAGTTGGTTTGACGATCGATCAGGGTAATTTCCGGCTTCTGGTCATTTGCCCAAACGAGTTGATTTAGTCTCAGGGCAGTATACAAACCACCAAATCCCCCACCGAGGATACAGATACGCGGTACTGAAGTCATAATTCAAGGGTGTTTAGCGATCGACAAAGAACCTTCTTTATTAACTGTAACAATTCTCGACCCTACCTGCCTAGTCGAAATCCCCCTGTGTTACAATCGAGTGATGCACTTTGAAATATTTACTCCCAGGCAGTCATGAGCGACTCAGAATTAAGTGAGGATCTAGTACAGAAATTTGCCGCAGGTAAACTGTTCAGAACAGTTACATTTATTCAGGGCGGTATCCATCTGAGTGCTTACCTGGCAGCTTTTGTCAAGTTAATCTCGATCGAAGGTGGTGGTTATTACAATCGAGAGATTCTACTTTTCATTGGGATAACTATTGTCTCGATGCCACTATTTTTAATTACTAAATGGCTAATCGAACATAGCTTAAAAATGTCTAGAAAAAAGAGATCGATCGGCTACTGTTTTTGTGCTGCTGCGATCGCTTGGAGCATGTTTATTATCAAGATTAGCTACTTTAGTTAGTTGCTCGATTTCAAGCTAGCTTGATAGGCTCGATGCACTTCTTTGACACTATATTGATTGAGAAAAATGCGGGCAAACTGTTCGGCTAATTGCGGATTACCCCGATCGATCGACCATTGCATCAATGGTTTGAGCGTGTGTTGATTGAGCAATCCACCTAATGATAAGATATTCCATAAGATCCGGTGAAGTACGGTCATCTGCACCATCATCTTTACATCCAGCGTTGGGTGCTTTTGATAAAAAACAACGCCCATTTTACCGCGTTCGATTTCCTGTTCGATCATGCGGGGGATGCGATCGAGTGAGAATGCTGGATGCCAATGATAGCCAGCAGCAGCCGGACATTTAATCATTTTAATTCCGAGATTTTTTAGCCGCACGCCAAGTTCTAAATCTTCCCAGCCATAGAGACTGAAGCCCAGATCGAACAGCCCAGCCTCAAGTAACCAATGTTTGGCAATGGCTACATTTCCGGTTGCAAAGTAAGCATTGGAAAAATCCATAATCTTGTAAGGTTCAGATGTTGGATCTTCAAAATTAGCAGTATTAATTACCGCACCATAGGTAAATAATTTATCGTTACCGAGTGTTTTTTGTCCCTCTGATAATGCTTCGGCATGAGATTGGAGAAAGGTGGGAGTGACAACCAAATCACTATCGATGAAAATAATTGTATCGCCTTGTGCCCTTTCTACGCCGAGATTTCTGGCAGCAGATGCACCTTGATGAGCTTGTTCATAGACTTTTACATGAGCTAATTCGGTAGTGTTGCTACTGAGCCATTCGATCGTTCCATCTGTCGAACCATCATCGACAACGACGATCTCATAGTTAGTTACAATTTGCGGATCGAATGTTTGCAGCTCTAATGCACTCACACATTTCTGAAGAATGGGAAGTCGGTTATAAGTAGGAATGACGATACTAAAAAACACTTAAATCTTGTCCTCAACGATCGAGATTGCTGGAAAAATACCTGAAGATGCTTGCGAACATCCTACCCTAGTCTAAGACACGATCGAGCGATCTAGAGTTTCCGAAAATCAAACTTCGATTCTAAGCTGGCGAAATCTAGTCAATCTGTCTCAATTGCTGCTGAATTTCTGCGTCCAGAGCTTGATGTAGCTGTAAATTCTCAGATCGATCGGTTGTAACTTCAATGACTGCACTACAATTGTTGGCTAGTGCCTGTTGATAATCTCGAATCAGTTCATCGGATGTCTGGGGATGGTAGTAGTCCAATCCGAACATCACTGCCGCGTGGGAGAAATTCACGCCATGAGGAGTCCCAAAATAAGTATCGAATATTTCGGTAGATTTGGCGATCGGTAAAAAGGAAAAAATTCCGCCACCATCATTATTGATAATTACCACAATCACTGGCTGGGTATTGCGCGGTAGTAATGCAAAGGAATTTAAGTCATGCAAGCTCGACAAATCTCCCACTATCGCTGTCACTGGAGCCTGCAAACCAACAGCAAACCCAGTCGCCGCCGCAATCGCTCCCTCAATTCCACTAGTACCCCGATTTGCTCCAATCCGAATATTCCCAGTCCCTAAGTCCCCCAGTCCCCCAGTCTCCTCATCTCCCAATTCCCCAACCCCATACATATCCAAGTCCCGAATCGGCATACTATTCGCTACCCATAATCCATGTTGACTGGGGATAAGTTCAGAAATAGTTCGCGCTATTAATGGCTCGGTTAATTTAGTGGTTTTTAAAAATTTTGCGGCTGTAACGCTGATTTTATCTGAAGCAGATCTGATTTTTCGCACCCATGTTGATGGTGAGAGTTGGGGTAGTTGCTGGCATAACTGCTGACACAGGTAGGCGATATCCGATTCGATTCTGAGCGAAACGAGATGACTTGGATCGTGTCGATCTCGATCGTTGGCGACGACAATATAATTTTGGGGTGGATATTGCTCGATCCATTTTAGCCATCGCGCTGACACAATTCTAGTTCCTAGCTGAACGATCGTCTCGATCCGCTCTAACTCTCTAGAAATATCTGTAAGTAATAATCGATCGAAGTAATGGATTAAGTTCGGGAAATCTTGGCGTAGTCTCAATCCTGACTGAATATCTGCAAATACCGCCCAATTTAATCGCGCTGCCAATTCTACTACCGCTTCAATATCTACTGTCGATTTTAACTGTCCGATCGTCAATACACCCTTGCGAGTACGTTGGATAATTTCAACTAGCGATTTAATCTCGGCAGAAGTTGGAATAGTTAGTCTATCGGCATAACGAGTGTATGGAGATTGACTCCCATTCCACTGCTCTAAGCTTGCAGGTATTTCTACAGGTGCACCCATCTCGCCAAAGGGTTCTCGAAACATGCAATTTAGCTGCACGACTCCGCCTGGAGCTTGGCGGGATTTCGACACGGCTAGATCGATCGTCGTCAACACTACACGGTGGCTCATTTCGGCTGTAGGGCAAGGTAAATCGAATTCCCACTTCGGATAAGATCCATACAAATGCACCTGATCGATCGTCTGATTTGCCCCCGTCTGGCGCAATTCTGGTGGTCGATCGGCTGATAGGATAATTAGGGGAATATGATCGATCGAGGCTTCAATCACCGCAGGGAAATAATTTGCCGCCGCCGAGCCGGATGTACAAATTAACACCGCCGGATTTCCAGTAGCGCGAGCATATCCGAGTGCGTGGAAAGCTGCACCGCGCTCATCCAGACAGACGATCTTTTGTGCTTGCGGATGTTGAGCCACTGTAGCAGTTAGTGGTGTCGATCGAGAACCAGGCGAAATGACAAAATAATCCACGCCATTTCGCACCAACTCCTCAATAATTAAATATCCCCACAGTTGATTCATTTGGTTAAGTGTGTTGGGTTTCATTCTTCAACCCAACCTACAGATCTATCAACTACTCATCCCCTGCCATTGCCGATCGACCTTGCTTGCCGAGGCGAACAACCAGGAAGTAAACTAAGTATAGAGTATAACTAATTAGACCCAAGATACCGAGGAAGCTGAGAAACCCTGGATTGGAATTGGCGTGAAAGAATTGGTAATAAAGCCAGGATGGTTTGAACCAGGCTTGACAGTAATCTGTCTTGGCGGTACCAAGGGCACATGAGAGAAAGGGGACAGTCGCGATCGCGCCCAAGGTAGAATAGACTGTAGTCGCCCATCTCCAAGCCAAAAATCCCAATTTGAGGGGACGATCTGGTAAATCGGCAATTTCATCATTTAGATCTGCCCAAAACCACAGCGACAGCGGAATCAATGCTTGCGCGACGAAAGCCGCTCCAAAACTGATTGGCATCGAACCGATCGCCAAGTAGACTGAGATCGCCAGTAAACTAGAAACTCGCCAGTAAATAGTTAATAAGCTCTGGATTGCTGTCGTTTTTTGAGCAAACGCCCATAATAAAAGAATCAGGGGAATTAGCACTGTAAATATTACCGCTACTCGAAAATCCATCCAGATTAACGGTTCAAACCACAGTTGAGATTGATTAGGCATGAGATAGATCTAAAAATAGGTAGTTTGCGTTTGATGACTGGTTAGCTGTTTTTCCCAATTCAACAGATTTTCCTACCCAATCTTGACATACATTCTATCGCTTCAGCCATTTGACTGATTTCTTACCTAACGATCTTGGTAGCCCAATCACACTTACAAACCATCGCCAGCCAGATCGTTGGCGGAGCCTCTCCAACGGAGAATCGATTTTTTCACAGCCAAAAATCTAATTATCGCCTAAATTAATGTATTCACAGCTCTGGAAATTCTCCCGCCCACATACTATTATTGGTACTAGTCTGAGTGTACTGGCTCTCTATACGATCGCCATCGCTACTACTCATCAAAATATTTCATCAATTGGGGCAATTCAACTATTTGGGACTTGGATTGCTTGTCTGCTGGGAAATGTTTATATTGTCGGTTTGAATCAACTGTATGATGTCGAAATCGATCGAGTCAATAAGCCAGATTTACCGTTAGCTAGTGGTAAATTGTCAATCGCTCAGGGCAAATGGATCGTTGGGCTGACAGGTATTTTATCGATCGCGATTGCTGCTGGTTTGGGGACATGGTTACTTAGGACGGTTGGGCTGAGTTTAGCGATCGGCACTGCCTATTCTCTACCACCAATTCGCTTCAAACAATATCCCTTATTAGCTGCCTTTTGTATTTTGACAGTTCGGGGTTGTATTGTTAATTTAGGACTCTTTCTCCATTTTAATCGAGTTTTAACAGGTGTGGATATCGTTCCACCGAGTATTTGGGTGCTGACTCTATTTATCCTCGTATTTACAGTTGCGATCGCTATTTTCAAGGATGTACCAGATCTTGAAGGCGATCGTCAATATCAAATTCAGACATTTACAATATCACTGGGAAAGTTAAATGTTTTTAAATTGACTCGCTGGGCAATTACGATCGCTTATTTAGGTACAATCTTTGCTGGAATCTGGATCGCACCAACAATTAACGTTTGGTTTCTAGTGGCATCCCATCTAGGATTGCTAGGATTATTATGGTGGCGAAGTCATGATCTAGATCTAGACAAAAAAGAATCGATCGCTGATTTCTATCAGTTTATCTGGAAATTATTCTTTTTTGAATATCTCTTATTTCCGATCGCATGTTTCGTTAATTAGGTTTTAGGGATTAGGCTTTAGGCTTTAGTGGATAGATTTGTATAAATCCAACACACCCAATAAAGTAGCTGCTCGACAAATTAAGAATTAGTTAATTATTTATAGGGATAAAAAAATTGCAAACACCGCATAGTGGATATCATTGGAATGGGATCGATCGAGGCTTTTTTGAAGGATGGTATTTTCGAGTGACTTTACCGAAGATACGCGAATCATTTGCCTTCATGTACTCAATTGAAGATCCATCTGGTACTAGCTCTCATAGTGGTGGAGCAGTCCAAATACTCGGCATCGACGAAAAATATTTAGCGTGTTCTTTTCCAGATCCGCAGCAGTTTTGGGCGAAAACAAATCGGTTAGATTTTGGACACTGGGGTGAAACTAAATTAGCGATTGAGCCGCAATTATTATCAGCATCAGAATTTGATACCCAAGTTGCCGCAGGTTATCAAGTTACCCCCACCCTGCATCAAGGCGTATTACCAGAACAAAACTGTCGATGGTGCTATCAAGTTCTTCCTGTCTATGGCTGGGGACAGCCCCAGCAGCTTCAACAAGCTACCGCTGGTTGGTTATCTTATCTACCGATTTTTGAACCAGGCTGGCAGGTGCTGATGGCACATGGCTTGGCAACGGGTTGGATTGAGTGGCAGGGCACCCGATATGAATTTAGCAACGCGCCTATCTATGGTGAGAAAAATTGGGGTCGTTCTTTTCCTGAAAAGTGGTTTTGGCTGAACTGCAATAGCTTTAATGAGACTGCTGGTTTGGCTCTGACAGCAGGTGGTGGGCGGCGCAAAGTACTATGGATGAAGGAAGAAGTGGCGATGATCGGGATTCACTACCAGAGCAGATTTTATGAATTTGTGCCGTGGAATTCTCAGATTAGCTGGCAAATTCAACCCTGGGGTGAATGGCGACTTCAGGCAACTAATGAGGATGTTCGGGTAGAGCTAATCGGTACCACTGATGCCGCAGGTACGATGGTGAGTACCCCAACGGAACAGGGATTGGTACTGGGTTGTCGGGATACACTCAAGGGCTTACTTTCGATCGATCTCCAGACTCGTCAAGGTGAAATAATTGTTAGGGCGAATAGTCATCTAGCTGGCTTAGAAACTGGCGGTACTGGATGGGATCGAGCTTGGCTAAAAAATTCCCGCTCTGAAGCGGCGTTTTTATTCTCCTGAGAGAGGCTCTCGGGAACGGGAGAGTCCGTAAGTTGAAGTGGGTAGATCTACGCAGCACATACACTTGCGATCTAACCCAACAGTAGAAAATCGCGTTAAATTGGTAAGATGAGAAGTCACTAAAAATAGACTTTTATCTTTGTATCTGCGCTCACTTCACTGCCCGAATAGTTGGCATTTCTGACACCATGCTGCGAATCATCACTCAGCAGACTGACGCACAACAAGAGTTGCAGCGAATCAGTGCCCGTACTCACGACGATGCAATCGTCCATAAAGAAGCGACTGTCAATGAGATTGTCCAAACCGTCAGACGACAGGGCGATAAGGCTTTATTGCATTATACGGCGGAATTTGACGGTCAAACCCTGACGGTCGATCGGTTGCGGGTAAGTGGTGCCGAATTAGATGCTGCGTACCAACAGGTGTCGAAAGAATTGCTCAAATCGATCGAACTTGCCGCCGCCAATATTGAAGCTTTTCACCGTCAGCGGGTACCCAAATCTTGGGTGAAATTTGAAGCTGACGATGTTGTTCTGGGCAAACGGTATAATCCAGTCGATCGAGCAGGTATTTATGTGCCTGGAGGACGCGCTTGCTACCCCAGCACAGTGTTGATGAATGCAATTCCCGCAAAAGTGGCAGGCGTACCCCAAATTGCGATGGTGACTCCCCCAGGGCCAGATAAGACGCTCAATCCGGCTGTCCTAGTTGCCGCTCAAGTTGCCGGAGTCGAAGAAATCTATCGCGTGGGCGGTGCTCAATCGATCGCTGCTTTAGCCTATGGTACAGATACGATCGCCAAAGTTGACGTAATTACTGGCCCAGGCAATATCTATGTTACCCTCGCCAAAAAATTGGTCTACGGTACCGTCGGGATTGACTCATTAGCAGGGCCATCTGAAGTCCTAATTATCGCAGATCGATCGGCCAATCCAGCTCACGTTGCCGCAGATCTCCTAGCCCAAGCCGAACACGATCCGATGGCAGCATCGATTCTAATTACCACCGATCCTAACTTAGCCACTGCCGTCCAATCTGCCGTAGAGCAACAGCTTCAGCATCATCCGCGCAAGACTCTGACCGAGAAGTCGATCGCCCACTATGGCTTAATTATCGTAGTTGAAAATCTGGACATCGCGATCGAACTGTCCAATCAATTTGCACCCGAACATCTCGAACTCAATACCAGCGATCCCTGGGCATTAATCGATCGAATCCGTCATGCCGGAGCGATCTTCTTAGGCAATTCTACCCCAGAAGCGATCGGCGACTATCTCGCTGGCCCCAATCACACTCTCCCCACCTCTGGCGCGGCGCGTTATGCCTCAGCTCTGGGCGTAGAGACATTTATGAAACACTCTAGTTTGATCCAATATTCGCCCGCAGCTTTGAATAAGGTTGGGAGTGCAGTGGCAGCACTCACTGAAGCTGAAGGATTATTCTCACATGGTGAGTCTATCAGACTACGGTTGAAAGATTCGATCTAAGCGGAGATACACCCACCCCGCCCTCGGCTACCGTGTGTATAGAAGTATATTAGAGTTGATGATGCGTAGACCCATACCCCACCCAACCTCCCCTTGGAAAGGCTACCGTGTATACACAAGTCGAATTTGACCGAGTTTCCATCCTTCAAAGATCGACTCAAATCGCCTCAGACCATTAACTAAGGTAGGCATACCAGGGGGTGTTTGGGAGCGAAAACCCGACCATCCTCCCAGCCGAGC
>JANXVE010000089.1 GCA_025351825.1 Chamaesiphon sp. 341R_metabat_111
GGGGCACGGGGGCAGGGGGGCACGGGAGCATGGGGGCGTGGGGGCAGGGGAGCATGGGGGCGTGGGGGCAGGGGAGCATGGGGGCGTGGGGGCAGGGGAGCATGGGGGCGTGGGGGCAATGTTGAGAATGCATCTTTACTCCCAAGCTCCCACACTCCCACGCCCCCACGCCCTCTACCCCCCTACCTTCAATGCACAAAGCAAATCCCGCGTACTAAAGGGTTTTGCGAGAAAGGATGTGGCTGGCTCTCCGTGGCTTTCGGCGGCGATTTCGTCAGCGGACAAACCACTCATGAGGATGACGCGAACATGGGGATCGATCGAGTGAAGTTGAGCGATCGTGTGGTCTGGATTGCCTCCAGGCATCATATAATCGAGCAGGATCGTGTGAATTTCGTGATGGTGTTGACGATATAGCTCGATCGCTTGTTGACTATCACGGGCAGTGACGCTCTGATAATCATAAGATTCGATCGTGGTGCCTAGAATTTCCCGAATTGAAGGTTCATCATCGACGATGAGAATTAGTTCGCCGTTGCCTGTCAAGGCTGGTACGATCGATTCAACTTGAACCGATTCAACCCTGTCGTTGGCTGGTAAATAAAATCGAAATTGAGTCCCCTGCCCAACTTGACTAGAAATATCTACAAATCCTTGGTGATTGTGGACGATAGTTTTGACTGTCGAAAGTCCTAGTCCCGTACCCTTGCCAATGGGCTTGGTAGTGAAAAATGGTTCAAAAATTCGGTCGAGTAATTCTGGCTGGATCCCAATTCCAGTATCTGCAATGGTGATCGCCACATACGCCCCACCGTGGGCATCTGGATGTAATTTTGGATACTCGTCAGTTAGGATGATATTCTCCGCCTTAATCGTCAATTCGCCCCCGTCTGGCATCGCATCGCGAGCATTGACACAGAGATTGATCAGCACCTGATGTAGTTGGGTGCTGTCAGCAGATAGTGTCCACAGGTTACTATTTTCAATCTGGAGGCTAATCTCGATCGATCTGGGAAAAGTTTGTCTGGCAACTTGGACGACTTCTGCCAGCAAATGTCGGGGTTGCAGGATCGTATGTTCGCCATCGCCACCCCTGGCAAAAGTCAGAATTTGAGCGACTAATTCCCGTCCGCGCTTGGAGTTTTCGGCGAGGGTGCCAAGGAGCTTTTGAGTGCGTTCGTCTAAATTTTTGAGTCTGAGCGGTAATAGTTCGGTAATGGCGACGATCGGTGTCAGAATATTATTCAGATCGTGGGCGATCCCACTAGCCAGTGTCCCCAGATTTTCGAGTCGTTGGGCGCGGAGAAATTGGCGTTCGAGCAGCTTATATTTGGTAATGTCAGTATCGATCGTCAAGATCGATGGCGGCGTTCCATCCGTCATCGCGAGCAGATACCAATGACTAGCAATAGTAATCTCTTTCCCTGCCTGAGTTGCGAGCTGAAATTCACCACTCCATTCTCCCTGAGAGATGGTAAGCTCGATCGCTTCTCGACAGTGTGGATCCTCAAACCGATCGCGAAAATCTACAGCTTGCGAACCAGCTCCTGTCCCAAAACATCCGTAGATCGTTTCAGCACTGCGGTTCCAATATTTTACTTGCCCCTCGATCGAACACAGCACAATCGCATCAGTAATTAAATCTAATAAAATTGAGTGTTCGCGGCAAAGATAATGGAGTTCGGCAATCGCTTGCGGCACAACTCTACCTTTGTTGATGACTGCCGATGGACTTCTAATTTCCATAAATTATTTCGAGGTGTCAACACCTAGCACTCGTTGGCGGTAGCGGAGCGTTTGCTTTGCAATAGCCTACCTGAGGTAATCGGCTAACTTCTTTAGCATAACTCCAGATTTGAGTTATTACTATACGATCTTAAACAAATATTAAATAAAATGCCATCAATGATATTTATATGATAGATAAGCTACAGATTAGACAGTAGGAGTTAGCCCAGCACCAACAACTCAACCGCAAATCAGGATTTAGAGGATTTTCGGGATTTTCAGGATTAGGTTATTTGAAGGATGCGGGGATGGTTTGGATGTGGAAGATTAGGTTATGTGGAGGATGCGGGAATAGTTTGGCTCTGGAGGATTTGGATAGGTGGATTGATGCGGGGATGGTCATAACTTCCGACACCCACCAACATCCCAATCCTGTTCATCCTTAAATCCTCTAAATCCTGATTGAAGTTGGAAATTATGCGAGTACCAACACCCCAATCCTGTTCATCCCTAAATCCTCTAAATCCTGATAAAATTGAGTGATTCCCGCCTTCTCACAACCCAATGGTATCAATCTCCACCAGCCGCCAGTATCTGCCTCCAGCTACCACAGATGCATCGCCTAACCAGCACATTCTCCCACTGACTGCCATAGTTAACGATCGAGACAATCTCGAAGTTGGTGGTTGCGACGTGACAGATCTGGTGCAGCAATTTGGTTCACCGCTATATATCCTAGACGAGCAATCGGTGCGGACTGCCTGTAAGCAATATCGGGATGGCTGGCAGCAACATTATCCAGGTGAATCTCTGGTAATATATGCCTCTAAAGCATGGAGTTGTCTGGCTGTATGTGCGATCGTGCGGAGTGAAGGACTAGGAATCGATGTGGTATCCGGTGGTGAAATCCTCACCGCAGTTGGAGCTGGTGTCAGCGCAGAGCATATCTATTTTCACGGCAATAATAAATCAGTCGCCGAACTAGAACTAGCGATCTCCAAAGGCTGTCGAATTGTTGCTGATAACTGGTTAGAACTCAAAAATATTGCCAGCATCGCCAGCTCCGCAGCTAAAAATGTCCCCGTAATGATTCGGCTCACACCAGGGATTGAATGCCATACCCACGAATATATTCGCACCGGACATTTAGATAGTAAATTTGGTTTCGATCCCAATCAACTCGATGAAGTATTTACCTGGTTGAGCAAGCAGACAGATATTACCTGTCTTGGCGTTCATGCTCACATTGGCTCCCAAATTTTCGAGCAGCAGCCTCACAAAGATCTTGCAGGCGTGATGGTGGAATGGTACAAACTCGCCCTCAGCCACGGCTTACCGATTAGTGAGATCGATGTCGGTGGTGGCTTGGGAATCAAATACACCGAAGCCGACGATCCGCAAAGTATCGACGAGTGGGTAAAAAACGTCGCCACCGCCCTCAAAACTGCCTGTGACGAGCATGGTGTGGCTTATCCGCGAGTATTATCAGAACCTGGACGTTCCCTGATTGGCAGTAGCTGCGTCACAGCCTACACCATCGGTGGCAACAAAACCGTCCCTGGCATTCGCACCTATCTCAGTATCGATGGCGGCATGTCCGACAATCCGCGCCCAATTACCTATCAATCTACATACAGGGCAATGATTGCCAACAAGATGTCCGCACCCATGACGGAAACTGTGACGATCGCTGGAAAGCATTGTGAATCTGGTGATATCCTAATCAAAGATGCTCAAATTGCCACCTCTGTACCTGGAGATATCCTCGTCGTTCCTGCCACTGGTGCCTATAACTACAGCATGTCATCCAATTACAATCGCATCACCCGTCCCGCAGCCGTACTCGTCAACAACGGCGAAGCAAACATCATCATCGAACGCGAAACCTACGACGACTTATTACGGTTCGATAAGTTACCAGCAAAATTGATGAATTAAAATACCTCTTCTTCCATTCCCAGCCACCATTCGCCGAGATTCATCATCGATTGGTAGATATCTTCCAATCGTGTTTTGTATTCCTCTGGCGACAAATCAGATTTAGCTTCGGCTAGTTTACTCAATCGCAGTTGCACCAATAGCCATGACTTACCCATCCCATTGGTATCTTCAATATATTTAGCTAAACTTTCGCTGTTCATATCGGTGGGTGCTGAGGTATTTTACTTAGTCTGACACACTTTTCTGACTTCGTTCGCAGTGGCGGAGTCTGCCGCGCCGCGCACGAACATTGCTGGGACAAACGGGGTCAATATCTTCCCCTAAAGCCTAAAGTCTGAAGCCTAACATCTGACCTTCACCGGAACTCTATTATAATTGATATTAAATAGTTAGCTGGTGGATATCTTGAGAGAATCAGCAGATGAATCCCAATCCTCAACTCATGACAGCGGTAGAAGAACTCGGTTATCGAGTCACTTGTGGGGATGTTGTCACCCATACGGGTATTTATCTGGAAGAGGCGCGGGCGGGATTGTTGACGTTAGCCAGTCAGACTGGTGGACATCTTCAGGTGACGGATACTGGGGAAGTTATTTATGTTTTGGCTCCAGACTTTAGGCAGATTTTACTGCGGAAGTCGGTTCGGTTGCAATTCAAAGCTTGGTTCGATCGATTTTGGGCGGTAGGATTTTATCTGGTGCGGATTTCGTTTGGGGTATTGTTGATTGCTTCGATTACGGTTGTCTATCTGACTATTTTGGCGATTACGCTGGCAGCAATATTTGGTAGCGAAGGTGGAGGAGATTGTGGTGATGATAACTGTGTTTTAGGTATTTTTAACTGGGGTGGAAGTAATTCCAATTCTGATTCTAGGATGACAGAGATGGAGCCATCTCGATCGAAGAAAAAACAGCGTAAATCGCTCAATTTCTTGGAGGCGGTGTTTTCAGTATTATTTGGTGATGGCAATCCCAATGCCGATCTCGAACAACGCAGATGGCGTTATATTGGCAATCTGATTCATCGTCAGCAAGGTGTGGCGATTGCCGAACAAATTGCACCGTATTTAGATGATTTAGGGCAGGGATACGATCGAGAATATGAAAACTATATGTTGCCCGTATTAACTAAGTTTAATGGCATTCCTGAGGTTAGTCCAACCGGACAATTAGTGTATCATTTTCCCGATCTTCAAACTACTTTAAAAGACGAATCGAGCGAATCGACTAAAGTACCCAAAGTACTGCGCGAACGCAAATGGAAGTTTAGTAAAGCTACGCCCACACAACTGCGGTGGTCGATTGCTTTATTTGCTGCTAACTTAGTGGGGATTGGAATTCTTTCTATAATGTTGGATGGTATATCTAGTAGCTTGATTAGCAGCTCTATTGCAATATTAACCCTGTATGGAACTGGACTAATTGTGATTCCTGCCTGTCGCTATTTTTGGATAAAATATCAGGCTAGTCAAGTCCGCACGCGAAACAAACTGCGGAGTCAGAACGTGAAGTTGTTGCAGCAAGGAGAATTCATTCAAGCGAAATTAGATTATGCAAAACAGTTTGCAAAGCAATATAGGATCGGCGATCGAGATATTATCTACACCACTGAAGAAGACGTTCTATCTCAAGAGTTCAAAAGATTGGAGTAGTTAAGAATAGCTTAAACTCTAGATGGCGGGCATGAAGCACCGCCCCTACAGGTTAATATTACTAAGAGGAAATTAAATAAAATGAGCTAATCATTAATTGCACTCAACAAGACTTCTTTGAGCGTCAAATCTTCCATATCATCCATCGTAATTGTATCGACGATATCAAATTTTGCACCCGCACGTCCGAGATCGTCGTCGAGGATTTTGAGAAACTTGGTGGCTGTTTCATCTGTACCGACTTGAATAAAAGAAATTGCCAATTCCTCATCTCGATCGAGCTTCTGAGTAGTGGCTAAAATCACGTCCATAACCGCTTTGCGATCGTCTGGCTCCCCATCCGTCACTACCAGGATAATCTCGCCGTTGGCAGGCGTTTGTCCCGCAGCTTTGCGCTGGAAATAACTATTTACAGCATCAGCTAGTACAGCCGCCAAATCCGTTCTACCGGAGGGATCGTTCTCTTGAAAAATCGTGCTGACTTTAGCCGCAGTCACATTATCATAGCGTTTGAATTTACCTGAAAATAGATAAACTGTAATCCCATCAGGATCGAGTTCTTCACACTTATTTGCTAGAGCTAATGCCGACTCCTGCATGATTTGCCAGCGGCTCAAGCCACCTGGCTTATCCTTGGTGGACATGCTGCCACTTTTGTCGATAATCAATGTGTAGTCGCGGTTTTCTAGCATGATAAAATTTTCAGAGATAACCCTTTTAGCTTACTTCGATCGAATAGATACCCACCTCCGTACAGTCTATATATCCATCTGTGTTTAAAAATACACCTAAAGCCACAATTCGCCAACGCTCGGACTAGGATATAAGAATAGATCGCTATTAATCTCAAGTATGCGCTTCCCTCGCTCGTGGACAATTGCAATTACGGTAATTTCGATCGCCATCTTGGCATTGTGGTTGATTAGCTCTCTCTACGCTCTCTATGTCCAAGTTAGCTGGACAACACCGTGGTTAGCAACGCCGATTTTAATTGGTATCTTAGTGTTAATTGGGGTGGCGATCGCAGTAGCTATTTACTATATAGGGATATTTCAAGGTTGGTGGCGGAAATCTCCAACTAAATCATCACAATTGCCCACAGTTCCAGTTGAAAGAACCGCCGCTGCAACTGCCAATCTCAATGCGATCGATCTCCAGCTACAGCAGATTCAAGATGAAGTAACTCGTCAAGCTTTAATTGATAAGTCACGGGAAATTGCTGAAAATTTGGCACGGGGACAGATTCGAGTAGTTGTGTTCGGAACTGGTTCTGCTGGCAAAACTTCGCTAATTAATGCAATCATCGGGCGAATTGTCGGTGAAGTGGGCGCGGCAATGGGCACCACAACAAGGGGCGAAACATATACGCTGGAATTGAAAGGTTTGGATCGGCAAATATTGCTAACTGACACGCCAGGTATTTTAGAAGCTGGGATTGCTGGTACTCAACGAGAAGCGATCGCCAGAGAACTCGCAACCGCCGCCGATCTGTTATTATTCGTGGTTGATAATGATTTGCGCGCTTCAGAATATGCTCCCCTGATCGGACTAGCTGAAATCGGCAAACGATCGCTATTAGTATTCAATAAAACCGATCTGTATCCACCACTCGATCGAGCAAATATTCTCGCCCAATTGCAAAGTCGTGTCCAAAATGTGATTGATGCTGAAGATGTAATTGCGATCGCAGCCAACCCCCAATCAGTCAGATTGGAATCGGGGGAAATGTTCACGCCCGATCCGGATATCTTCCCCCTCGTTCGCCGTCTAGCAGCCGTCCTCAGAGCTGAAGGAGAGGATTTGATTGCTGACAACATCCTGCTCCAATCGCAGCGGCTAGGAGCCGAAGCACGGGAGCTAATCGATGCCCAACGTCGCCGTCAAGCGGAGAAAATCGTCAATCGGTTTCAGTGGATTAGTGCTGGAGTTGTGACAGTTACGCCTTTACCTGTGGTTGATTTTCTGGCAACGGCGGCGATTAATACTCAGATGATTATTGAAATTGGCAAGATTTATGGCTGTGACTTAAACAAAGATACTGCCCAAGAATTAGCTCTGTCACTAGGCAAAACTCTGACTAGTTTGGGGATTGTCAAAGGAACAATCCAACTTTTATCGACGGCTCTAACTGTAAATGTAGCTACCTATGCCCTCGGCAAAGGGATTCAAGGAATTACGACAGCTTATCTTACCCGCATTGCTGGGCGAAGCTTTATTGAATACTTTCAGCAAAACCAAACTTGGGGTGATGGCGGCATGACGGAAGTGGTGCAACAACAATTTCAATTGAGTCGCAAGGATGAGTTTCTCAAGCTATTTGTGCAGCAAGCAGTTGAAAAAATCAGCAGTTATCAAGGGGGTGGGTGAAGAGATGTCCGATGATTTCAATCGATCGTTCCGTTAACGCTGAGGTTGTTGGGTTTCAATGCTCAACTCAACCTATAGGGTTAGGGTACTTCTACTGAACAAGTTTTACCACTTCAAGATTCAGTTGCTTCGAGTACTACCGTCTTGCATAATAGTTTTACTGAAAGTGGAATTTCCCAAACTAAACTCAAATCCATCGGTAGTAGCATTCAACAAATTGGCCTCAGTGAAGTTTGCGATGCCACTAGCTTCTTCCAAATTGGAATCCCTCAAATCGGCACCAAAGAAATTTGTGCCGATCAGTATGGTTGCGCCCAAATCGGAGTTTTGCAAATTCGCAAATTGGAAAGTAGCACCAGTCAAATTAGCTGTGTACATTATAACTCCACTCATCTGAGCTTTATAGAAGCTAGCTCCAATCAAATTTCCATTCAAAGTGGCTCTACTGAGGTTGGCACAACTCAAGTCAGCACAGGTCAAATCAGCTTCTTCCAAACAGGCTCCACTCAAGTTAGCTCCCTGAAGTTGGGTAGCAATCAAGAGAGTAAAACTCAAATCAGTGTCAGACAAATTGATATCTCTAAGATTGGTATTAATTAGGTTCCCACTTTTGATAGTGACTCCACTGAAATCTCTCTCCCCAGCAGCATAACGCTCCAACAACTCCTCAGCAGTCATAACCCCAACCTCCAAAACACAACAGTACCCACCTGGACAGACTTCTTTCAGTCCCCAACACCATTTAACCTCAAAATCGAGATCGCAGATCTCCCCAACGGACAACTAGCCGAAGCCATACGATCTACCTTCTTACCCTCGCAATACTGAGGTGAGCATGGCAATAAAAAAGGAGAGAATCATGGTTCTCTCCTTTTTTATTTTGGCTTTGACTGCCGTTGTTGTCGTTGCCTTGCTCTTTGAGCTTCTGGCGCAACATCTGGGTTCGTTTCTTGAGTTGGCGTTGTCTTGCCGAGCCGCCTTTGCCTTTATTATTTCTCCCTTCACTGCGGGGGGATTCCCAGCTTTTGAGTCGCTGTGACATGTCGTTGTTAAATTTGGTCTAGCTCAATTATACCAGAACAGCTATTCGATCGCAAGCAATTTAACGAAACCTAGAAAAATCGCCCCGATCGTCTGACGACCGAAATAGCCGTAAAGTCGCCAAATCAATATATATTAGACCTACCTGAAGATATCGATGTTCAGAGATTGGCAAACAAAGGAATGTTTTCCCAATATACTTAGTTAGACGCAGGATTTGGACGATCGTTGATGAATAGATGGCCGCATATTAGCTTAATTTCGCCGACCACCGCACAACTGTACCGCATGGGGTTGGCAGTGTTGCTGTTGGTAACTGGTTGTGCTCCCAGCAGCGATGCTCCGACTGCGGTTGGGAGTAAAAATGAGGGGATCATCACTGTGGGTACGACTCAAAAGCCCCGCACTCTCGATCCGGCGGATGCCTATGAACTGAGATCGATCGCGTTGATTCGGAACTTGAGCGACAGGCTGTATACTTACGATCCAGGCAGTACCCAACTCAAACCGCAGCTAGCAACAGCTCTACCTAAATTAAGTGTAGATGGGCTGACATATACGATTCCCCTACGGACAGGCGTATTGTTTCACGACGGTACTCCCTTTGATGCCGCAGCGATGGCATTTTCGCTCAATCGGTTTATTCAAAATAAGGGCAAACCATCGTTCTTGCTATCCGAGCGGGTGGAGACAGTCAAGGCAACTAGCCCCAATGAGCTAACCATCAAGCTCAAGAAGCCGTTCGCCGCCTTTCCTTCGATGCTAGCTTTTCCTGGTACCTGCGCGATTTCGCCCAAAGCATACAAAATTAAAGCCAATGAATTTGAAGCCAATATCTTTGTCGGGACAGGGCCTTATACCCTGACTGAGTATGGTACCGATCGAGTAAAGTTAACTAGATTCGACAAGTATTGGGGCGCGAAACCACTCAACCAGGGCGTAAACGTCCAAATTTTCAATAACAACTCGGCAAACCTTTACAACTCCTTCCGCACTGGTGCTGTAGACGTTGCCTTCCAAACCTTAGAACCAGATCAAGTCAAAGTGCTTGAAGCCGGAGCCAAGGCTGGAAACTGGCAATTGATCGCGATCGACGGTAGTGTCACCAGCTATCTGATCCTCAATGTCCTCCAGAAGCCACTAGATAACCCCCTCGTCCGTCAAGCACTGGCTGCACTGGTCGATCGACCAACCATTAATGAGCGCGTCTTGTACGGGCAAGGAAAGCCCTTGTACAGCATTGTGCCCGATACTTTTGCCGTTTCCCAACCCGTGTTCAAAAGTGCCTATGGGGACGGGAATATTCCTAAAGTGAAGCAACTGCTCACCCAAGCCGGATTCTCACCCCAGAAGCCTGCCGTGATTGAAATCTGGTATCCATCTGGCTCTACCTCTCGCCGTCTAACTGCGGGATTCCTGCGCGCCTATGCTCAGAAGAAATTGGGTGGAATTTTGGAAATTAAACCAAATACGATCGAGTCGGCATCTTTTTTTAAGTATGCCAGCAAGAATGTTTATCCATCAACCCTGCAAGATTGGTATCCCGATTTTCTCGATCCTGATAACTTTGTCCAACCTTTCCTCGAATGTCCAAAACAAGATCCTGATAACAAAGGCTGTAAAGACGGTGGTACTCAATCACAAGGGTCATTCTATTATAGCGATCGCATGAATCAATTGATTACAGCTCAAGGGAAAGAGTCAGACCCGACTAAACGCAAACAAATCTATGCCAACATTCAAACCAAACTGATCGAGGATGTGCCCTTAATTCCGCTGTGGCAAACTAAGGATTTTGTGTTCGCAAAGAAAGGAATGAGCGGCATTAAAATCGATCCGCTTCAGAATCTACTGTATTCAGGAATGAAAAAATAGGCTTTGGGCTTTGGGCTTTAGGCTTTAGAAACTAATCTAACTCTTGACCTAAAGCCTAACACCTAAAGTCTAAAGCCTTTCCACCCTAAAGCCTTCCCACCCTAAAGCCTAAAGCCTTCCTCAACTAAGCACTAACTCCCCAGAACTAAGCAAAACTTATGTCTCGATCGAAAACTCTTCAATACTACCTCGCTGCGCGATTACTTCTAGCTCCATTGATGTTGTGGACGATCGTCACCTTGGTGTTTTTCCTGCTCAAAGCGACACCTGGCGATCCGGCAGATATGTTTCTAGGTTCGAGAGCATCAGATGCCACTAAAGCAGAATTCATGTTGAATTTGTGCAAGAAGCAACCAATGTTCTGTGTTCAAGAACCAATTTATGTTCAATACTTTCGATATTTGGGAAATACTCTCCAAGGTAATTTTGGTGAGTCGATTACTAGCTCTGGCAAGGCAGTAGTTACAGTCATTCAAGAGAATTTTCCCGCGACGTTAGAGCTAGCAGTTGGCAGTATGTTAATTGCCTTTATTGTTGGCGTAACTGTTGGCACAATTGGCGCAGCCCGTCCAGGTACAAAATCTGAAATTGGCGGTAGATTATTTGGGATAGTTAGCTATTCATTACCAATTTTTTGGGTGGGGATGCTATTGCAATTGATTTTTGCAGTTCAGCTACGAATCTTTCCCCTCGGCGGCAGATTTCCCTCAAATCTTACGCCACCAGTAAAAATCACCGGACTATATACGATCGATAGCCTACTCCATTTCGATCTCCCCAGCTTTTTTGCCTCACTGCATCACCTTGCCCTACCTTGTCTGACACTAGGAGTACTCCTCAGCGGCATCTTCGAGCGAATCGTGCGGGTGAATCTCAAGCAGAGTATGAAGGCTGAATATGTCGAAGCAGCCAGAGCTAGAGGCATTCCCGAACGAAAAATTTTGATTACTCACTCGCTCAAAAATGCAATGATTCCGGTGATTACCGTTCTGGGTTTAACCACTGCATCCCTGCTTGGTGGTGCGGTGCTGACTGAAGTAACATTTTCTTGGCCAGGATTGGCTAGTCAACTGTATGAAGCGATATCTAGTCGTGACTATCCCACTGTACAGGGAATTATGGTGTTTTTTGCCGCGATCGTCGTAATTGCCAGTATCTTGATTGACCTAATTAACGC
>JANXVE010000097.1 GCA_025351825.1 Chamaesiphon sp. 341R_metabat_111
CCTTCAACCGCTCAGATGTCTCTTTCAATAATGCTTTGATTCCCTCTGTTAGTTTCAACATCTGCCTCAATCTCTTTGCTTCACCGATTCTTAGTCTACCTTATTCTCTTGGAACTATTTATTTTCAGGAAGTCCCTAACGAGGTTTTAGCTCATGCATTACTGTTGCTAGCGCAAAAAGATCGAGAGGATGAAGCATGGATCGAGGATGTGCGCCAAAAGGTGGATGAAGCCAAAGCGCAAGTGGCGCGCGGCGAAGTTTTGCCATTAGAAACGGTAATGGCACAATTACAGGATAAGTTCCGACAGGCGCGGGAGGATAGAGCTTGAGTCTTTGTGTAATTGCGTTGGAAGCAAGCCAAGATTTAAACGCAATTTCAGACTATTTTGTGTCGCGAAATATTAACGCTGGCGAACGCCTATTGCAAGAGTTTAATCAAAAATGTGTAAAACTCTTACAGTTTCCTAAGATGGGGAAAAGCTATGCCGCAATTCGCCCGTGATTGCGAGGAGTTCCTTTAGATGGATACATCATTTTTTACGAAGTGATAGAAGATCGAATCATAATTTTGCGGGTAGTCAATGGTAGACAAAATTTAGAAACTCTGTTTGATGAAAATCTGGATAATTAGTAATGATAAAACCGAGAGATCCTCTACCGTTCTCTCTAGCCGTAGCCCAAGAGCTGCTGGCTGCCTATAATTCGCCGCTATACGTATATCAGCTCGATCGATTAGTCACTACCATCACCTACATTACCAATTCAATTCCCTATCCCGATACCCAGTTTCACTTTGCCAGCGTGACGAATGGCAACGTGGCACTGCTCCAGGTTTTTAGAAACCACGGTTGGGGAATTCATGCAAATACACCTGGGGATATATATCTGGCTCTAGCGGCTGGATTTACGCCCGATCGGATCGTGTATAGTGGCAGTAATCTCGATCGAGATGAAATGCGCCAAGTTCTAGAATGGGGCATTCACACGATTAATTTGGATAGTTTGAGCCAACTAGAGACGCTCAGAGATATATATCGGGATGAGTATATCAAGCCGAGACTAGGACTGCGATTGAACTTTCCGGCATTAACTGGAGCGAGTCGGATTGGTGTGCATCCAGAGCAGTTCGGGAAAGCCGTCGAGATCGCCCGTGAAGCTGGCTTAACGATCGATGGCATCCATTTTTATCGGGGTACGGGCACAAATGCGACACAGGCGTTTACAGATGCCATTGAGACGATTTTATCCCTAGCAAGTCAGCTACCAGATTGGTCATATTTAGACTTTGGCGGTGGCTTTGGTTATCCCTATCACCATGAAAAAGCGGCTTTTGATTGGGTAGAATTTGGGCGGATTTTGAGTGAGAGATTATCTAGGCTGGATCGAAAAATTCAATTAGCGATCGAGCCTGGACGAGCAGCGATCGCCGGATCTGCGGTATTATTGGCGCGGGTAGTTTCCATCAAGTGGCAGGGGAAAAAACAAATCCTCGGTGTCGATACCACTGTCGCAAATCTCTCTGTCCCCTCAGTACATGGTGGCTATCGCGAAATAGTTAGTTGGCACGATCGCGATGAATTATTTAACACAGATGTCTGTGGAAATACCACTTACTCCCGTGATTATTTGGGACGTAATTGTCAGTTACCGCACCTGAAAATCGATGATATTATTGCCATCTTGGATGTAGGAGCCTATGGTTATGCGATGTCTTCTCATTTTCTCCATCGCCTACGTCCAGCCGAAGTATTATTGGATGGCGATCGTCACAGATTAATCAGACAGTGCGAAGATTATAGTATCTTATTAACTAATCAAATCTTTGAGGACGATCGAGTGTGAAATGTATTAGGTGCAATACTGATAACAACCTCAAAGCTCGAACTGCCAGCATGGGTAGGTGTTCGAGTTGCTATCATCCGTTTGCCTTTGAGCCGACGGCAATGCCACAGAACACTAGACTTACCGATCCTTTCTTTGCGAAAGTAATTGCGGATCTATCTGCAAACAATACCCTCTTTTTCACACCCCGACAGTTTTATTATCTATTGGATAAACGATTGCGATCGCGGCTGAATAAAGCCGATCTAATAACTCATCCCGTCGGAGGCATTGGCTGTGGTGTATTTGCAGTTGCCTTCCTCACAATTATGATTCGTGGTGTGTCTGGAATGCCCCTCGATCTAATTATTCCGATTTTAGTTGGCGTAGTGCTCACTATCGGGATCTGGGCTATTGGGGCAAGTACTGTTTCGCCCTATCTCAATCGGCGCGTTCGTCAAAAAGGGATTACCACGCTCAAGGTGATGGCGGGATTAATTTTATTAGTGGGTGTACCAACGGGGATTATTACTAAATCACCCATTGTTATCGGTTCGGCGATCGGATTGGGTATTGGTGCGATTATATTGAGTATCGATCGCAAACGTAAACAGCGTAAAATATTCGATAAGTTCTTAATTGAGCAGCCTCAATTCGAGCAGTGGTTAAATAAATGGAACAGTATTAATAATCAACCCGAAAAGATTTTGCCACCGCCGCAGATGACTAGTTTGCCTGCTGCTCCAAATCCAGAAATTACTGCCTATAGT
The DNA here is from genome assembly GCA_025351825.1 of Chamaesiphon sp. 341R_metabat_111. Taxonomy (GTDB): domain Bacteria; phylum Cyanobacteriota; class Cyanobacteriia; order Cyanobacteriales; family Chamaesiphonaceae; genus Chamaesiphon. The sequence continues at coordinate 2,592 of JANXVE010000097.1, forward strand.
TTCGATCGTGTGGTAGTCTGCGATCGTCCAAAGATTGCCCAACTGCTAATTAGTAATAACTTCCACTTTGAAAATAACTGTGCGATCCTAGCGATCGATCGATATCCCCAGAGTATATTTAATACGACGATGGAAATGCTCCGTCGCAATCCTGACTTAAAAGTATATGCCCTCCATGATTGTTCGCCCGCAGGTTTACAACTAATTCATCAGTTGCGGGCAGAATCAATTTGGTTTCCAGATTCAGCAGTTCCGATTATTGATGTAGGTGTCCTGCCCCGTCAAATCATGGACAATCCCAATGTGATGACTCCCCAATCTCCAGAATCATCTCAACTCGCGCAACAGCTATCTGTCGAGATTCGCGCTAGCCTCACCCCAGCCGAATTAGCATGGCTAGATGATGGCTGCTATCTAGAACTAGAGTCTTTCACACCGCAAAAATTAATTCAGATTTTGCAACGAGCGATTAATGAAAGTCGAGAATTGGCGACGATCGAAGGTGGCGATTCGCTGGTGATGAATCCTGGTTTTTATCTGGTAGAAAGTTTTGGTTAAAATTCAGGCGACAGGTTAGATGGAATGTATCAATTGCAATACAAAGAATAGTCTCAAGGACCGCCAGGAAAATGAGTATAAGTGCAAAAAATGCGAACATGAGTTTGTATTTGAGCCAGCCGAAATGAATCCTAGTGTTACAATCACAGATGATTTATTTGAAGACGTAATCGCAGATATTTCAGCCAGCTATACGCTGTTCTTTACGCCGATTCAGCTTTACTACTCATTGGAGCGAAGATTGCGATCGAATCTTAGTCAAGACAATCCGATTCTTGCTTATCTCTGTTGGGGCGGATTACTTGTGTCCGTGAGCATTTTAATTGTTAACTGGTTAGAATTTGCTGTGGCATTAGTCGCGCCTGTGCTAGCTATTTTGTATACTGTATTCGCAATAATAATAGTAGCTCAACCTGCTATTTCATCACCAGCTAATCGACGAATTCGTCAAGACAATGTTAAAAATCTCAAGCTACTATCTGTAATTATTTTTGTGGTTGGCATACCGCTAAGTATTATCACTAAAACATTTATTGGACTCATAGGATCGATCTGTCTAGGAATAATTGCTGCGTGGTTAGGCTTTGCTTCCAAACCCCAGCAACCCCCGATATTTAATGGCTTTTTGCTCGATCGCAAAGACTTTCATACTTGGCTCAATCGATGGATTAGTATTAATGATTTCCCTGACAAAATCTTGACATTACCAAAGATTTCTACTGCTCAAGTTAACTTAAAGTCAAAAACAATTGCTTATGAGTTCGATCGGGTGGTAGTTTGTGACAGCCCCAAGATTGCCAAATTACTGCTCAAGAATAACTTCCATTTTGAAAATAACTGTGCGGTGATGGCAATCGATCGTTACCCCCAAAATATCTTTGCTTCAGTTAAGGAAATGCTCGATCGAACTCCAGATCTCAAGGTATTTGCTTTTCACGATTGTTCACCGCAAGGTTTGAGGATGATTCGGCATTTACGCACCGAGAAAATTTGGTTTCCAGATCTAAAAATTCCGATTATTAGTGCCGGAATCTTGCCCCGTCATGTTATGAATGACCCCGATCGAATGATATCTCAATCTGCCCAATCGATCGAATCATCACACCAATTAGCTCCAAATATTCGCAATGTCTTAGATCCGGATGAATTGGAATGGTTAGACGCAGGATTCTATCTAGAGTTAGAATCCTTTTCACCCCAAGAGCTGATTCAAATCTTGCAGCGAGCAATTAATAAAAGTTATCGGCTAGCTGAAATTGAGGATGGCGATCCGATTGTAATGAGTAGTCCTGATTTTTATACGGTAGAAAGTCTCGTTTAGCTAGGCAGGCGGGAATCCCCAACCCATAATCTTTGATTTGGGTTGGGATGAAAAACGAGCGAGATGAGGAGCGATCCTCCACGCTATGTTGAGCGCAGCCAACCAGCAATGGAGGATGGCGACGAGCGATGCGCTTCGGACGGGTTTCCCGTCCATGAAGGCGCATCAAGACAGACGAGCAACAGTGCAACAATT
>JANXVE010000112.1 GCA_025351825.1 Chamaesiphon sp. 341R_metabat_111
TACGATGGTTTAATTGCCCTAGAACCCCAAACAAAAGCCGCTCAAGTCTCCCGTAACTATCAACAGTTAATCGACGCTCTAGCGCAGCTTACACCCGCAATTAGCAGCTTCTTTGATGGCGAGGATAGTGTATTGGTAATGGACTCGAATCCAGAGATTAAAACCAACCGATTGAATCTATTAGGATTGGTTCGCAATCATGCACGGGTATTAGCTGACTTCGGATCGATCGTTAAATAGTAGATAAATGGTAGGCAAATAAATAGATAACTCGTAGGTTGGGTAGAGAGATCGCGAAACCCAACGAACATAAGAATTTCCTGAAGCTGTTGGGTTTCATTCTTCAACCCAACCTACCGTCTTACACATACCCTGAAAATGTTGATATGCTTCCCATTGCGGATCTTCCTGCATTGAAAATTCAACAGGAAAAGGTTCACGATCCATAAGTACCTGATTGACAAATCCCATTGTCTCTTCTGGGCTGCGGGAATACCACTGCCATTCTCGCCGATTGTTACCAGTCACTATGACCATCAGAAAAGCAGATTGGGAATTTTCCAATGCAGACTCAAGCAACTCCTCAAACTGCCTCATCAGTGTAGATACATCTGGTGAAGGCATCCCGAACTCGTTATTTGATTGATAAATCCATGAGATAGCAATCAAATGAGGATAAGTATTTGGCTCTATGCCATGAGGTCTTGTGTTTCGTATGCGAAAAATTAATGGTTTACCATTGTCCTCACATTCTGCTACTGTCCAGCGTTCCTCTGGTGGCAACTCCTGTTTCTTCTTTCCAAACAATCGGTTCAACATATCTTCTACTAGTGCTGAAAGTCCAATACATCTTTTAGAGTTCCCCACTAGCGTAAAGAATCTAGCTTACAAGCAAAAACTTAAATGAAATCGAAAACGATCTGTGGGTATTGCCTATTCTACAGAATTGCTGCTTATGTTACACTTCTGGAGATGAATGGTTCAACAATTCAATCAATGGTTTGAGATCGTAGTACATAGTGCGGTAGGGTATTTCTGGCGGTAGGATTTGATTGGGATCGGCAAAGTCAAAACCTAGTTTGGTATAGAATCCTGACGCATCGTAGGCTGGCTCAACATCTCGGTCGTACAGTGCATCTACCGTCACAAATCGCACTCCCACAACTGGCACAATTTCGGTAACTACGTACTCTATCGCCCATTCTACTAAATGACGACCTGCTCCTTTCGCGCGACGATCTACTGCCAGTAGACCGATTTTGATAGCGGGGAAAGTTTGGTACTTCACGCCTTCCTCTGCCAAAATTGGATTTTCAGCTTGCAACTTGTCGGCGAGAAGAGTGATATAGCCTGCGAGAGCATCCCCACTGCGAATCGCCCAACAATGACAGATATGAGCATCCGCTTCTCGTTGAATCCTGCCTTGTTTCCAATAAGTAACGAATTCTCCTCTGAGACAACGAAACCCCTGTCCTAAAGTCAGGATATCAGGGGTAAGGCGTTCGACCGGAATCTGAGCGAAATCGATTCCTTCAAATTTACTTTGACTGGGCATTAGCTTGAGCTTGGTGACGACGATCTGCAATACGTTTAGCGAGGGCAAGAGCGCGTTCATTGGTGACGGCTTGACCAGATTCGATCGCTTCGATCAGCTTTTTAGCTGCTTCACCAATGACTGGTTGAGATTGAGTATGAAAAGGGTATTTCATTGTGACGATTGACCTAATATGTTTCAATCATAACACGACGTTCGTGGTCAACAGGTATTCCGGTCACGTCACTACAGAATCTACTTTCACATTAATTTTTCCGCCAAAAATTGACCATTGACCCGTTCATACTCATCTTCAAAAGAAATTATGCTGCTGTTGACTTGGCAATTTTCGTAAGTAACCTCAATGCTTCATTCACCGCAGCCGAATCTCGAAAGACTTCAGCTACATCTGGCTCAAGCACGACAATATTTGTGGATTGTTGATACGCTTCGTAATACTCACCGCGCACACCACCTGAAAAATCATATTCTGGTCTCATCTCATCATCGGTGTTCGTTTCAGGTTTCTTATTCATAACTTCTACGCTCCTGTCCTTGTAGCTAAACGGGCACTAATTAAACGTATTTCATTCGATCTCTCTGTGTGGGATATCACTAACAGCCGCTGTATAGTAATAAATAACTTGTAGAAAACCCTAATGGATTGAGCTACCATCTGACAAACCCTGCGGTGAAAAACTCTTAAATGCGTGCTAACCTTCCAACCAATCCTCAAATTCTGATTGTCTACAATCCAGCAGCAGGACAATCGAACAATTTACAGAATACGCTCGATCGAGTGGCGAATTTGTGGCGCGATCGAGGTTGGCAGGTGCAGATCGCCGCGACTACTGCTGCTGGTGATGCCACGATTAAGGCCCAACAAGCCGCTCAAGCAGGCTACCATGCTGTAATTGCGGCTGGCGGTGATGGGACGGTCAATGAGGTCATGAATGGCTTGGTAGGCACTAGCACGGCTCTGGGTACCCTGCCGCTGGGTACGGTGAATATTTGGGCGCGAGAAATGGGGCTACCAATGGATCTGCTCAAAGCCGCTGAGAGTTTAATGAAATCAGAACTCGCCCAAATCGACGTAGGCATGGCTGGAGATCGTTATTTTTTGCTGATGGCTGGCATCGGGTTTGATGCAGCAGTGACGGCGACGGTATCCGCTGCTGAGAAGAAAATGCTGGGAGCGATCGCTTATGTTAAGCAAGCAATTCAAATTGCTTGGAATTTTCGGGGGGTGCGGTTGAAATTACGGATCGATGGCAAAAGGGTACGCGGCAAAATCTTGATGGTGGTGATTGGCAATAGTCAACTCTATGGCGGTGTAGTTAAGTTTACTGCCCATGCGACGATCGATGATGGCTTATTGGATGTCTGCGTGATTAAAGGGCGCGGGATGTTGTCGGCACCGCAACGGTTATTTTCGATTTTTACTCGCAACTATAATCGCGATCCGCAAGTGAAATATTATCAAGCCGAGCACATCGAGATTCGCCCCAAACGTGGCAAGCATTTATCCGTTCAGGTAGATGGTGATTATCTCGGTACGACACCGATGAGTTTTCGAGTGGTTCCGAGTAGTCTCTGGATTTTGGTGCCGCCCAATGCCGATCGATCTTTGTGGCAATCGATTTAGAATGCAATCGATCGACTATTTACCCGCAAAAATTTAAGATGCAATTAATCGATCTTGTCGGATATATAGCAGCAACATTGACAACAGCAGCTTTCTTGCCGCAAGTTCTGAAAGTTTGGCGATCCAAATCGACTAAAGATCTAGCTTTGCCAACCCTGCTATCATTTATTGCTGGGGTTTCAATGTGGCTTGTTTATGGTTTGTTGGTTCACAGCACGCCAATAATTATGGCAAATGCAGTGACGTTGGTATTGAACCTAGTGATTTTACGTTTTAAGCTTAAATATGGGTAAAGCGATTTGATTTTTAGGATCGATCGTCTAAGTACAACGCTTAAGTTTCAGTAGGTTCCAAGATACTCAAATTCTTGTTCTCGATCATCTTGCCATTCAGGAATAACTATATCTGCTAATCGAATATCAAATTCAGATTCGTCTTCCTCATCCATTGCCTCAAATTGAATATATTCATCTTCAGACAATATATAGCTTGCATAGTCCCTATTCTCAAATCCATAAAGTTTGTCACCTTCTTCAAAACAAGAATCTGACGTTCCATCATTAAAGATTCTCAATCGTCCCCATGTGAGTTCTGGCAGATCACAATCATGTAAATACCACTCAATCTTAATGATTGACTTATCTCTGTAAAACTCTTTTTTATCCATTTTATTCCTCAATCTGACTTCTCACCCAAACTCGAAAGGCTTTCACCAACGCGAGATAATCCATTGTTGTCGATCGCTGTAACCAGACAACAATATCTGGGATTGATAAACTTGCGAAAAATTGACTGGTTTGAGTAACTATATAAATGCCGTTTTGCAACTGTTGAATCACCAAAGATTCACCATCATAAATCCAAACTTCTGCTACTCCTAGGTCTGCATAAACCTGAAGGCGATTTGGAGAACTGCTGGTGATATCAATTTCCAGGATAAGGTCTGGCGCGGGATCTTCTGTCATATTCAATCTTTTCTTGCCTTGAACCGCCCCAATATTGCGAATGTAAAAACACTCATCGGGTTCTGCTCCACTGAGCTTTGGCTGTTTAAAAGTAGTCGAACCAAGGGGATAAATGCTGACTTCAAACTCTTCGGCAATTGTCTCGATAAAACGACCTAATACTCGCTTATTCAGTTCGTGTTCTGGAGAAGGAGCTATAATTTCAAGAGTACCACGATTATAGGTGAGGCGGAGCCGACGATCGCTTAGTTCCTCTAGCAGCGTTTCGTAGGTTGTCCAGCTAATCCCCGATAGGCGAATTATCTCATTTGGTGGTGCAAATAGTGTTGCAGTCATAAATTTAACAGCAATTAAACACGTTTATTTTAGCTAAAAACTTCGGCAACAGACTGTTGGAAATCAGGTAATAGTGGACTAGCCAAAACATCACTACTAAACAACGTTGCGACTAATGGTAAGCCATTATTATCACGCCGAAAAATCTCGATTTGTTGTCTGCGCCAATCAATAATCCAATATTCTTGTACGCCTCTAATTGCGTAGAGTTTGCGCTTTACTTCTCGATCGCGTCGCTCATTGTCACCACCTGCTGACAGCACCTCTACGACTAATTCTGGTGCGGCTAAAAGATGCCCTGATTCATCTAATACTCGTCCTAATCGATCGTTGCTAATCCAGACTAAATCTGGAATTACATTATCATCATCAGTGAATACTATACCTGGAGTGGTGACAACTTCGCCCAGATTACATTGACTCGACCAAATTCCTAAGGATTGGATCAGCCTAGTGATAACTTTTTGGTGTTTCCAATGAGGTGCGCGAGTCACGAGTAGTTCTCCATCAATGATTTCGTAGCGATTACCGTTATCGGGCAGTAGCTCTAGATCGGCAGATTGCCAACGGGTGGATTGGTACATTTGAGTCAGCCTCCAGCAATTACCTCTATTTTGACATATTTGCCTGGGATGTGACGATCTCTCTTCACATCCTAGCCGCTATGATGGAATTAGCTAGATTAACTTGGAGATATTAGACAAACATGGCTGAATTTATTAAAGATGAAGCAGAATTTGATACGCTTCTAGCTGCAGGGAAGATATTAGTTGTAGACTGCACTGCTACATGGTGCGGGCCATGTAAATTAGTAGCACCATTAATCGATCGATTAGCTACAGAGTATGCAGATCGTGCTCAAGTATTTAAGCTAGATATCGATGCAAATAAAACGTTTCCCAAACGATTTGGAATCCGCAGCATTCCGGCAGTGATATTTTTTAATGCAGGTGAAAAAGTTGAAATTATCGTTGGGGTAAAAGCTTATGAAGAATTTAGCGCGGCTGTTGAAAAATTACTAATTTAAGGAATTAGATTTGTAGGTTGGGTTGAAGAATGAAACCCAACACACCCAACCATAAGGCAAAATACTATCGAGACTTCCGTCGCCCTGTACGGGGGAATATAATAGAGATAGACCAAATCTCACCTCTTCACTCAGGGCGGAAAGTTCCAGCCCTTGCGCCTTACCCATTGCTATGAATTCTGACGTTAAATTCCAAGATACATTCGACCTCATCGTTGTCGGTGCTGGACATGCAGGCTGTGAAGCCGCACTAGCCGCCGCTCGGTTGGGCTGTCGTACCCTTTTGATCACTCTTACCCTCGACAAGATCGGCTGGCAACCTTGCAATCCAGCCGTCGGTGGCCCTGCGAAGTCCCAGCTCACCCATGAAATCGACGCACTGGGCGGTGAAATTGGCAAAATGGCCGATCGAACCTATTTGCAGAAACGGGTCTTGAATAACACCAGAGGTCCTGCTGTGTGGGCATTACGCGCTCAGACTGACAAGCGCGAATATGCGGCGGTGATGAAGCAGATTGTCGAAAATCAGGAAAATCTGACCATTCGGGAAGGAATGGTGACGGATCTGGTGTTGGATGCAAATCAGAAGGTGATTGGCGTTGAGACTTATTTTGGCGGTGCCTTTGAGTGTCAGGCGGTAATTTTGACGACGGGGACGTTCCTGGGTGGGACGATTTGGGTGGGGAATAAATCAATGTCCGCTGGACGTGCGGGGGAATTTGCCGCGACGGGACTAACGGAAACCATGCACCGCTTGGGGTTTGAAACTGGGCGACTGAAAACTGGTACACCAGCGCGGGTGGATAAGAGATCGGTTGACTATAGTAAGATGGAACCACAGCCTGGGGATGAGCGGGTGCGTTGGTTTAGCTTCGATCCTGAGGTGTGGGTGGAAAAGGAGCAGATTCCTTGTCATTTGACGCGGACAACGACGGCGACTCATCAGTTGATTCGCGACAATCTCCATCTATCCCCAGTATATGGCGGTTGGGTGGATTCTAAGGGGCCGCGCTATTGCCCAAGCATTGAGGACAAAATCGTTCGGTTTGCCGATAAGGAAAGCCACCAGATTTTTATCGAACCGGAAGGGCGAGATATTCCTGAGCTGTACATTCAGGGCTTTTCGACGGGACTTCCCGAAAGTCTCCAGGTGGAGATGCTCCGCACCCTGATTGGACTGGAAAACTGCGTGATGTTGCGTCCAGCTTATGCGGTGGATTATGACTATATTCCTGCGACTCAATGTTATCCCACATTGATGACTAAGAAAATTGAGGGGCTATTTTGTGCGGGACAGGTAAATGGTACTACTGGTTATGAGGAAGCAGCGGGACAGGGTTTTGTGGCGGGAGTAAATGCGGCGCGATTTGTCAATCATCAGGAGATGATTGTGTTCCCTCGCGAACAGAGTTATTTGGGTACATTAATCGACGATTTGTGTACCAAAGATTTGCGCGAACCCTATCGAATGTTGACTAGTCGATCGGAATATCGGTTACTATTGCGATCGGATAATGCCGACCAACGATTAACTCCATTAGGGCGAGAAATCGGTCTGATTGACGACAGGCGTTGGGAATTATTTACCAGCAAGCAAGCAAATATTGTTGCTGAGAAAGAACGTCTAGAAAAAACTAGAGTTCGAGAATTAGACGATACTGGCAAAGGTATAACTGCGACGACTGGGGAAGTAATTAAGGGTTCAATTACTCTCGCCGAACTATTGCGTCGTCCTGGTGTCCATTATCCCAGCCTGACTGAATTTGCACTTGGGAATAACGACCTCAAACTTGCCGAACAAGAAGGTGCGGAAATCGAGATTAAATACGCCGGATATCTAAATCGCCAACAACACCAAATCGACCAAGTAAGTAAACAATCTAATCGCAAACTACCTGGAAATATTGATTATAGTTCGATCGAGACGCTATCCAAAGAGTCGCGAGAAAAGTTAGCCAAAGTTCAGCCCGCCACCATCGGACAAGCCACCCGCATCGGTGGTGTTAATCCCGCCGATATCAACGCACTATTGATATGGCTAGAAGTGCAAAATCGCAAAAAAGCTGTTCAGACGGTTTAAATCCGCACAGTCACTTGTTTGTGATGAAGATATTCCTTGATCTCAGCCACTGTCAATTCGCCATAGTGCAGCAGAGAGGCTAGCAATGCAGCCTCCGCGCGTCCTTCTGTCACCGCCTGATAGATGTGTTCGCAACTTCCCGCACCGCCCGAAGCAATCACCGGAACTTGCACAGATTCAGCGATCGATCTGGTCAGATCGAGGTCATATCCAGCCTTGGTGCCATCTGCATCCATGCTCGTAACCAGAAGCTCACCCGCACCCCGTTTGGTGACTTCCTGCGCCCATTTGACCGCATCTAGTCCGGTGTTTTCTCGCCCACCTTTAATGTAGACATCCCAGCCAGGATTACTCGGATCGTGGCGACGTTTGGCATCGATCGCAACTACAATACACTGATTACCAAACAGATCGCTAGCATCATTGATTAAGTTAGGATTCCTTACCGCTGCCGAGTTCAAGCTAACTTTATCTGCACCTGCACGTAATAAATCCTTGATATTCGATGGTGACTGAATCCCCCCGCCAACAGTGAGCGGAATAAATATTTTGTCGGCGGTGCGATAAACCACATCGATCATCGTGCCCCGATCTTCATGGGTGGCGGTGATATCCAGAAATACTAGTTCGTCAGCTCCGGCATCGTTATAAATCTGGGCGAGTTCGACTGGATCGCCTGCATCCCGCAGCTCGACGAAGTTTACGCCTTTGACAACTCGTCCGGCTTTGACATCGAGGCAAGGTAATATTCTTTTGGCTAACATCTGAAAATCTCGTTGCTGTAATTAACCACTCAGGAAGAATACCTGTTAGCGATCTAGGTACTCTATTTTAGATCGCGATCGACCCGTTGCGATCGGATAAATTCGGTTCAAAGTCAGATCGCTCGATCGTTCGATTGCCACAGGTTGAGCCATTGAGTTGAAAATTGTAGCGAATTGTTGAAAATTGCAACTAACACTCGAAAAGAACGACACTAAAGCTAGTTCACGATCGATCGATTGGCTGCTCATAAATTTTTGGGTATTTGGAATTGACTTAGAATCTTAGTAGTTATTGGGATAGTTAAACAATATGTTTATTAAAGCGAAGCGATTTATTGGTAATTTTTTCAAGAAGTCTAGATCTGTTAAGAATAAACCGCTCAATCCAGTTAGCCTGATTATAATTATTATTGTCGATCTATTTATCCTATTCAATGTCTTTGCCGGACTAGGCAATATCAGTAACTGGCATCTTAGTCCATCGGAGGCTTATCCATGTGTTTCTGAGTGGAAAAACTATCGCGACTCCAAGCAGCCAAGCGATAAAGACTACAATCTTGTCGCATCAGTTTTGAGTGAATCGCCGCTGACGAACATCGAACGAGGTGGTCTAAATAATGAGAAAGATCGCCTAGGAAATATTTCTTCTATCTGTCTTAACTACGCTGAACTTCAGAACAAAGTAAACATCTCTACTAATAGGTCGATCGAGCAGAGCATCTCAAAAAAAAGAGATAAAATTACTAGTCTAGAACAGGCGAATACTAGCATTCGATCGCAATATGATTCAACATTATTAGAAAAAATTGCCGGACAAAAATCCGATCGGTCAATTAATGGTGTCAGTGCCGAAAAAGCCAAACAGACCCTAGCTCAAAATAAAGTTAGCATTGCAACACTTAAAACAGAGATTACTGCACTTAAAGAGGGTTTGTTAGCCAAGCCCGAAAGTCTGGCATTAATTAAGGCAATTAAAGACGACTCCACATATCAACTTCTGACCCAAGAATATCGACATTCCTCTTTTTGGTATCCGAGTATTCAGTTAGTATTTCAAGCACTATTTCTGCTGCCACTCCTCGCGATCGCGTCGTTTATCCATCGAATTGCTGTAAAAAAAGGAGCTGGATTAGTTGCTCTGATTACGTGGCATTTATTAGTTATCTTTTTCATTCCATTACTCCTGAAAATATTTGAGTTTCTTCAAGTTGGAGTTCTACTTCAGTTCTTAGTAGACATCATTATTACACTGTTTGGAGGATTACTATTTCTCGTCAGCTATCTCTATATTTTTATCATTCCACTGGCTGGCTTTACACTGATTAAAATCTTCCAACGATTTACACCTACCAGTAAAGTTCAGGATGTGATGAGTATGCGATTTCAGAATCAGCTCTGCCTAAATTGTGCCAAGCGAATTCGCCCTCAAGATGCTCATTGTCCCCACTGTGGTTATGACCAACAGATTGAATGTCTGAGCTGCCATCAGCCAACTTACAAGCATCTAGCGCACTGTAAACACTGCGGATCGTTGCAAACACCAATTTCGTTATCTGCTGATTTACCAACTGATAATAACTAGTAAAACAGTAGGGGCAATTCATGAAGCGGCGTTTTTATTCGGGGGTTCCCCCCGAATAAGAAAACGACAAGACATTGCCCCTACTGTTTTACTAGCTATCAACGATCGACTAACTTACAATGGTCGATAGGCGCGGTAATTGATGCTGGGAAAAATGTTGTCCATAGTTTCTACCTTCTCTAGCCAACCACTATCGACTTTGCCCTCTTTGAGTTCATCGTAGAGCTTGTGGAAGCGGACTATGTGCGATCGAGTGCGCCGAATCGCGTATGGTACCATTGTTCCGGTTCGCATGATAAATGCCCAGTCGGAAGACTGCGCGAGCAGTAATTCTCGTGCGGCTTGATTGAGGGCGCGCCACTGCAATTCATCGGCTGGCTCCATCCGCGCTAGCTCGATCATCCGCTCTGCGCCTTTGTGGAGGTGAGGATAGACCCAGGCATTGGTTTCGTTCAGCCAGTACTCGTGGAAGCCCTTGTAGCCCCAGCTCGACTGGGATGGGCGACAGACTTGTTGAGTCGGCTGGGCACGAAGATAGTCGGCCAGATGGGTCATCTGGTAGGTATTCTGGTCGTGCCAGGATTTGCGGAAGAAGTAATCGATGAACCAAGGGCCTTCATACCACCAGTGCCCGAATAATTCGGCATCATAGGGCGAGACAATCAGCGGTGGGCGGGGCATCATTCCCGCCAGATTTGTCACCTGCTGCTGGCGATTGTACATGAAGTTCTGGGCATGATCGGCAGCTTTTTCTTTTGCCCAGTAGGGGTCGTAGAGAGCTTTGTCGCCACCAGTTTTAGAGGTGATCTTGTGATATTTGATCCCGATGTTCTTGCGCTGACCATTGGGCATGATGTACGGCTTGATGTAGTCGTAGTCAGCATCCCAGCCGAGATCTTTGTAGAACTCGCGATATTCTGGCGCACCTGGATAGCCAACCATCGATGACCAAACTTGTTGGGAAGATTCTTGATCTCTCCCAAATGCGGCGACTCCAGCTTCGGTAAAGATCGGCGCGTAGTTGCCAAAGCGAGGACGGGGACGGGCGTACATGATCCCATGTCCATCGGTGAGGAAGTAGCGCAAACCAGCATCGGCTAGCATCCGCTCTAGTCCTTCGTAATAGGCACATTCTGGCAGCCAGATTCCTCTTGGTGCCCGTCCAAAATTTTCTTCATAGTGTTCGCAGGCGACACGAATTTGTGCCCAGACTGCTTCGGGGTACATTTTCATCAACGGTAAATAACCGTGAGTTGCTCCGCAGGTAATGATTTCGAGGTTATTGCTATCTAAAAATCCTTTGAAAGCACCGATGAGATCTCGATCGTGCCGTTCCCAAGTTTTGCGAATTGCGGCGAATTCTTTAACGTAATATTCGGCTAGGTATTTGAGATGCCCATTATCTTTATTGGTGTCGATCTCTTTGAGTGCTAATTCTTCTAGCTTGCCCAGATGCTCATCATAGCGGTCTTGCAGGAGCGGATCTCGGAGCATCGACACCAGTGGCGGAGTCATACTCATGGTGATCTTGAAATCGATTCCGTCCCGTTTTAATCCCTCAAAAACGTGGAGCAGCGGAATATAAGTTTCTGTAATGGCTTCATATAGCCATTCTTCTTCGAGAACGAAGTCGCTCTCAGGGTGCCGAACAAAGGGGAGATGAGCGTGTAAGACTAACGCAACATAACCGAGTGGAGTACTCATAGGGATAACGCGAGGGAATAGCGAGTGGCAGATCGAAAAGACACTACCGTTAATATTATCTAGGCTTTGCGTCCCCTTTTATTTATTATTTGTGATTTGTTCTTGGTTCGCGCCCAAATTCAGAGCCGCTGGCTACGTCGAGATGAGCGATCGCTCTTTTAGGTCAGATTGTTACATTTTCTTAAATAAGGTTAAATTTTTGTTAACAAAAGTCACGATTTAGTTAATAATTATCTACTGGTTAAATTTTAATACACTTAATATTAAACCCAGCTCTAGATATCTCCACGGTTGTTCGCATTGCGGCTACCTGCTCGGAGACTACCCCCTTAAGGATGAATGTCAACCGATCGTTATCCATCCAGTCATTCGCCTAAGTCGTTACAGCTATTACTGTTTCTCGACGAGCGGATGACAAGCTACATCCACAACCAGGAAATCCGCGACAAATTAGAGATCCTAAATGTTGAGGATAGTTTTGAGTTGCAAGTTGTCGATGTCGGTAAGCAGCCCGATTTGGCTGAATATTATCGAGTAATTGCGACACCAGCACTGCTCAAACTTTATCCTCAACCCCGCCAGATTTTAGCGGGTAGTAATTTAAGCGATCAGATTGATAACTGGTGGGAACGGTGGCAAGAGGAACTATCAGCAGAAGGCGGCGATCTGTTCGATCCTAGTGGTGAATTGGCAGGCGTGGATCGTCAACTACCGAAACAATTACTATTGAGTGATTCACATAGTTATGTGAGTAAACTACTTAAGTTGACTGACGAAGTGTTCACACTCAAACAGGAAAAAGCAGAGTTAGTCGATCGATTGAAACTGCAAGATCGCGCCATGTCAGTTCTCGCTCACGATCTGCGAAACCCCTTGACTGCTGCGGCTCTAGCATTAGGAACATTAGAAATAATTCATAACCCTCAAGATTATCGCGCTAATGCTTTAGATCCAGTTAAAGTAGCTAGATTGATCGATCGAGCGCGGACTCAATTACAATCGATCGACAGATTAGTCAATGATATTCTCCAGCCCAGAGCAACTAGTAATCAGTTGGATATCTGCCCGCAAAAGCTAGATCTTGGGCAATTAGTTTTAGGTGTAGTCGCTCAACTTGAGACGCAATTAAAGACTAAGTTTCAAGTCATTACTACCGATATCCCCCAAGATACTCCACCTGTCTATGGCGACGTTGCTAAGTTGCGACAGGTGATTGTCAATCTATTGGATAATGCGATCAAATATACACCAGATCGGGGTCAGATCCATATCAGTGCCTTGCATCGCACTGCCCAGACTATTCAAGTAAGCATCACTGATAATGGACTGGGAATTCCCGCCGAAAAGCAAAAAGTGATCTTCCAAGATCGTCACAGACTCGATCGAGATCTATCCCAATCGGGCTATGGTATCGGTTTATCCGTCTGCCAACAAATCATTCGCGCCCACTATGGTCAAATTTGGGTAGAATCCTCTCCAGGTAAGGGGAGTGTGTTTAATTTTACGCTGTTGGTACATCAATGAGGGCGTGGGAGCGTCGGAGCGTGGGAGCGTCGGAGCGCGGGAGCGTCGGAGCCAGAATTAGAGTAATCTATCTTTCTAACTACCATGCTCCCATGCCCCCATGCCCCCATGCCCCCGTACCCCCATGCCCCCGTATCCCCGCACTCCCTAACCCCGATCCCCAATCCGACCTGCGGTACGAAGAATCTGACAGGCGAGGATGGCGGCACCGAAGCCGTTGTCGATATTGACTACGCCGATGCCTGCGGCGCAGGAGTTGAGCATGGTTAGGAGGGGGGCAATGCCACCGAAGCTGGCACCGTAGCCGATACTGGTGGGTACAGAAATCACGGGACAATCAGCGAGTCCAGCGACGACGCTGGATAATGCGCCTTCCATGCCAGCGACGACAATTAGCACATCAGCATTGTCGATGATGTGGCGATTGGCGAGAAGGCGATGAATTCCGGCGACACCGACATCCCAGAGTTTTTCGACCTCAAAACCGCAGAGAGTCGCGGTGCAAGCAGCTTCCTCTGCGACGGGTAGGTCGGCTGTACCTGCGGTGAGAATCGTAATTTTACCTAAATGAGTCTGAGTGGGTGTTGCGGCAGGGAGAGCGCAGATTTGCGCCATTTCGTAATAGATCAGGTCGGGGATGTGTTGATGCAGTTCGGTGTAGACTGTTGGAACGATCCGTGTTGCCATGACTACTGATTGCTGTTGGCGCATGACTTCGATAATTTTGACAATCTGCATCGGAGTCTTGCCCAAGCCCCAGATTACTTCGGGAAAACCTGTGCGCTGTTGACGAGTCCGATCGATCTTGGCGAAGTCATCGATCGAGTCGTATCCTTGAGACTGTAGTTCTAATAATGCCCGATCGGGTGTAATTTCTCCAGCGGCAACGGCGGCAAGTAATGTTTGAAGCGACATTTTTAAATTAGTGAATAGTGGATGGTGGATAGTGGATAGTGGGTATTTTTAGTACTTAATCCAAGTTGCTACCTATGGAACGCCTACGATTGAAATCACTGGAGGTTGAGAGGCTACTTTTATTTACTAGCGCAAGATGTGAGTAATTCTAGATTAGACGATAATATGAAGAAATCATTGGCTATTCGGGGTAAAAATTTTGACTGGGGGCATAGAACCTATGTGATGGGGGTTTTGAATGTTACGCCGGATAGTTTTAGTGATGGGGGCGAATTTCAGACGGTGAGTGCCGCGATTATTCGATCGATTGAGATGGTGGCTGCGGGTGTGGATATCATCGATATCGGTGGTGAGTCTACCAAACCAGGGGCGATACCTGTGGATGCAGCGACAGAAATAGGGCGGGTAATTCCGGTGATTGCGGCAATTCGCCAGCATCCAACCATTGGGGAAATTCCGATTTCGATCGATACAACTAAGTCCATAGTAGCGGAGGCGGCAATTGGGGCTGGTGCCGATATTATCAATGATGTTTCGGGTGGAGAGTTTGACAGCCAAATGTTTGAGCTTGTCGCTCAATTGGGAGTGCCTTATGTGATGATGCACATGCGGGGGACACCAGCGACGATGCAACAGATGACTGATTATCAGGATATTGTGGCAGAAATAATTGCGTTCTTTGAGACTCAGATCGATCGAGCAATCCAGTGTGGTGTCGATCGATCTCAGATTATCATCGATCCAGGGATTGGATTTGCGAAGACTTACCAGCAAAGTATCCAATTAATTCGTCAGCTTTCCAAATTTCAGGTGCTAGAGTTGCCCCTATTAGTCGGTGTATCGCGCAAGAGCTTCATTGGCAAGATTTTGAACCAACCAGACCCAAATCAGCGGTTGTGGGGCACGGCAGCGGCTTGTTGTGCCGCAATTGCCAATGGTGCAGATATCCTGCGAGTACATGATGTTGCCGAAATGGTCGATGTTAGTCGGGTTGCCGATGTGATGTGGCGAAAATCGTGATTAATCGATCGATCCGATCGATAATTGAGATAGAGCCACAACTAAGGTAGCAGACAACAATAGTGCAGATTGAATCATCGCTGGCAAATATATTGACTCCGACGGCGATTGCGCTGGGTAATTTTGATGGCATTCATCGGGGTCATCTGGAAGTGATTCGCCCTGTTTTGGCGGACAATAGCGGTGCTTAT
Organism: Chamaesiphon sp. 341R_metabat_111; assembly: GCA_025351825.1. Taxonomy (GTDB): domain Bacteria; phylum Cyanobacteriota; class Cyanobacteriia; order Cyanobacteriales; family Chamaesiphonaceae; genus Chamaesiphon. The sequence continues at coordinate 15,288 of JANXVE010000112.1, forward strand.
AAGACAGTCGTAAGCTTCGATCCTCATCCCCAGCAGTACTTTACCGAGCAACAACGTCAATTACTGACACCCCATCGAGAGCGAGAGCTGATTTTAGAGCAGTTAGGCGTTCAACAACTGATTTTGTTACCATTCGATCGAGACTTGGTGAAATTATCGCCGCAGGAGTTTATAGATCGGATTATCGATCGACAATTACAAGCTAAGTTTATTAGCGTGGGTGAAGACTTTCGGTTTGGCAATCAACGGGCTGGGAGTGCAAGTGATTTGGTGCGATTGACGGCTGAAATTGATATTCCCACGCGGATTGCGGCACTCGAAACAAATGGCGATAGTCGGATTAGCAGCTCACGCATTCGCGCCGCATTACTCGCGGCGGATCTCAGCCTGACTCAGGAATTATTAGGTCGATATTACTCGATCGTTGGAACGGTAGTAAACGGTCAAGAAATTGGCAGATCGATCGGCTTTCCGACTGCCAATCTCAAGTATCCTGCCGAAAAGTTTTTGCCACGCCAGGGCGTATATTGCGTGCGGGTAGATATCCCTGGCGCGAGTCAACTGCCTGGGATAATGAACATTGGCAAACGTCCGACAGTTGATGGCATTAATACGACAGTGGAAGTCCATCTGCTCGATTGGGACGGCAATCTATACGATCGACAATTAATAGTGTATCTGCATCACTTCATTCGATCGGAACAAAAATTCCCATCATTGGTTGCTCTCACCGCGCAGATTCAAGCTGATTGTGACACTGCTAGAGCATTTTTTCAACTCGATCGAGCCAGTTAGTTTCAGCATTTTCATAATTAATATCCTTCGTCGATCTCTATCATCCATTTCAAAATACCTAAAATTCGATTTAACTTGAGCGATTGTAAAACTACTGTATGGCATAATTATTTACCTGCCGATGAATTTCCGCTCTTTCTAGTCAAGTTTAGCGTGAACATCAGGGCAACACCAAGGTTGAGTCTTTTCCCCGTGCAGCCCGATCGAGTGGCAGCAATTCTAAATCTGATGGGTTAAAATTACACAAGTAAGTATTAGCGAGGATAATCAATGACAACTTCGCCATTAGTCAAAACTGCTCAGTCTAATATCCCATCAGACACCCCAACCAAAAAGCGGAATCCAAAGTTTGAAGACTTTCATTTTCGGGATGGATTGCCGTCGGCAGAAGAGTTACCAGATTCAGACGGAAAACCAGTGGATAGTGAATTACAAGAATTGATTCCAG